>JBBRHE010000016.1:0-29722 GCA_038223165.1 Tepidisphaerales bacterium | reverse complement strand
TCAAGCAAAAACTTTCCTCCCCCACCGAGATGCGACGTGTCGGTCGCGGTACCCTCGCACCGGCAACGACTTGCGGATTCCCGTTGGCATTGGCGTCGCAATCCGTAACCTGTGAGTCATGCATTGGATCATCGGTGACGTTCACGGCATGCTGCGGGCCCTGCAGGGGCTCATCAAGCAGGTCGAACGGGACGATGCCGACGCGGAATTCCTGTTCGTCGGTGACTACGTTAACCGCGGGCCCGACGCGTGTGGGGTGATCGACTTGCTGCTGTCGATCCGCAACGGCCGATACATCCGTGGCAATCATGACGACATGCTCGACATGATCCTCTCGGGCACGAGCTACGCCGACAACGAAGCAACCGGTAAGCCCGGCCTGGCGGTCCGCTGGTTCCTCGACTACGGCCTGGCCGACACCATGGCCAGCTACGGGATGACCGCCGACGCGATCGACAAGGTGAAGCGCGATCCGAACGACGGTGTGAAGCGCATCCAGGCAGCGGTCCCCCAACGACACAAAGCGTTCCTGCATGCGCTCGGGCCAGTGATCGAGGAGGAAACGTTTTTCATCGTCCACGCCTACTGGCCACCGAAAGACCCGAACCCGCAATTGCCGTTGTCGCTGCGATTGAATGGCAGCGCCCGCAACCGCAGAAATGTCGTCTGGATGCGCTTTGCCGAGACGGAAATCATGGCAGACAAAACCTGGCCGCGAACCGGGTATTTCGGTCACACACCGACTCCGTTCTACGAAAACCTGTTGCAACAACCGTTCTTTCCCGTTCGCGGGCCCAAGACCGTGTTACTCGACACCGCCGCCGCGACCGACCCGCGCGGTCGACTGACGGCGTTTTGCCATGAGGAACAACGGTTTATCCAGGTCGACCGGGAGGGAAAACTGGTGGAAAATGGGTGACGTCGTTCGAGAAACGGTTTTAACGCAGAGGCGCAGAGTGAGGAACGCTGAGAACCGCGGAGAAACCAAAATTAACTAAATGATAACCGGGAATTGCTCCGCGTTCATCACTCTGCGCCTCTGCGTTAATCGAAATTCCGAATGCTCGACCTACCGCCGCACAATCTGAAGATCGCGTTGCTTCGTCCGCAGATCGCGCCGAACACGGGCAACATCGCCCGGCTGTGCGTCGCGAGCGGCACCGCGCTGCACCTCGTGCGCCCGATGGGCTTCATTTTGTCAGACCGCGAGCTCAAACGCAGCGCGATGGACTATTGGCCGCGCCTGAAGCTCACCGTCCACGACGACGCCGCTGCGTTCCTCCACGCTGTCGGGAACGATCGCATGTGGCTTTTCTCAACCAAAGGGGAACGTAGTCTATGGGACGCCGACTTCCGTGATGGGGATTGGCTGGTCTTCGGCAGTGAGACGCATGGGATCGACAACGAGATGCTCGCGAACCACCAGGAGACGGTCGTCCGCATCCCGCAAGCGCCGGGTGAGCGATGCCTTAACCTCTCGACGGCAGCGGGTATCGGGTTATACGCGGCACTAGGCAAGATCGAGAGCACGTAAGATCACCAGCTTGTCATCCCGAATGGAGCGGTAGCGACATGAGGGATCGGAACGGCAGATGCCCCGGACCAGTCGAGACGCCTCAGGTCGCCACCGCTCCCTTCGGGATGACAACTGAGGACACCTCGGCGCACTCAACATTTGCCCCCCCTCCCGCCCATCGGGTCTAATGCAATTCGATGAAACGCCCCGCCATTTTTTTTGATCGCGATAACACGCTCATCGCCTGTGACGGCTATCTGGGTGACCCGTCCCAGGTCATCCTCGTCGACGGCGCCGCAGCGGCTGTCGCGCGGGCGCGGCAATTGGGGTTTGCTACGGTCGTGGTTAGCAACCAGAGCGGTGTGGCGCGCGGGATGTTCGACGAGGAGGCGGTGCACGCGGTCAACGCCAAGCTCGACGTGCTGTTGTTGGCGAGCCATCCCGGGGCGGTCATCGATCGGCACACGTTCTGCCCCTATCACCCCGACGCAACCGTTAGCCAATACAAGCATGACAGCCTGCTGCGCAAGCCCAAGCCGGGCATGATCCTCGAAGCGGCACGCACGCTGGCGCTGGACCTGTCGCGCAGCTGGCTCGTCGGGGATGCCCCTCGCGACATCGCCGCCGGCGTCGCTGCGGGTTGCCGGACGGTCTTGTTTCAGGACCCCGCGCTGACAAAATCTCCCGCAGCGGTCGCGGAGATGACGGTTCAGCCGGAACACATCTGTTCGACGTTGAAGGAAGCCATCGAGTACATCGAACGCCACCCAACGCCACCCGAGGATGAAGGGCAGCACGATCAGACCGTTCCCGATGAGGCGCAGCCCGCCCCGTCGATCCTGCCACCGCCGGCACGACCGACTTCAGCGACCCAACCGTCAGCGAATATCCGCCTGCTGGCGCAACCCGCCGTGCCGGGTACGGGAAAGGTCGACGCGCCCCCCGCAGCAGTGCCGGTGGCACCTGCTCCTACTGCGCCACCTGCGTCTGCCCGGCTCGAACAACTAACCGACCAGATCCTGCAGGAACTGCGCCGGCATCGCGAGCAGCCGCAGCACGATTTCTCGGTGCCGAAGATGCTCGCGGGCGTGGTGCAAGTGATCGCGATGGGTGCGCTGTTGCTCGCGTACTTCAATGTCGAGAATCGTGAGAGTGCTTTGCTGACCGCTGTCGCGCTGCAGACGTTGACGACATCGTTGTTGTTGATGGGGCGGAAGTAAAGGCGCGCCAGCGGAAGAACGCGACGCGCGCGTCTTCGCTAAACGGCCGCGCATGAAAAAAGGCAGACCCGGAGGTCTGCCCCTACAACATTTTTGAATCCCGTTCGGTTGATCCTTACTTGTACTTCACACTGCAACCGTACGGCTTGGTCTCGGCCTGGCTGACGGCGGTGTCGGCGAGGACCTCATCGAGCGCCTTGGCGACGTAGTTCGTCGCTTTAGCGATGCTTTCACTGTCGCTGTCCTTGATGCTGTCGATCGCGCCCTTGTAGGCGACCTTGCCATCCTTGTTGATGATGAACATGTCCGGCGTCGTCTTGGCGTCGTACGCCTTGCCGGTCGCGCCATTGGCGTCGTTCAGGATCGGGTGCTTGATCGACCACTTCTCAGCGATCGCTTTGTTCTTGTCGTTCGTCGTGAAGTTCGACGAGTTGACCGCGATCCACACCACATCCTTCTCGGCGTACTTGGCGGCCAGCGCGTTCATGTTGCCCGTCTTGTAGTGCTTGACGACAAATGGGCACTCTTCGTTGAACCACTCGAGCACGACGACCTTGCCCTTGTGCTCGTCGAGCGAGACCGCCTTACCGTCCTGGTCCTGCAGCGAGAACGCCGGCGCGGCTTCACCGACCTTGGCCTCGGCACTGGCAAAGCCGGTGAACGACGCGGTGGCCATCAACGCTAACGCAAACAAACCTGTCTTGAACATGACCGACTCCTTCAGATGAGAAAATTACCCTTTTACGCCCGGCACCACGATGCCGCGGCGGTGATTGTCTTTGTCGATATAGCCGACGACGCCGTTCAGCCCCGCGAGGGACGCCGGCTTGCCGTCAAGCGATTCGGCTTTATACGTAATCGTCGTCGTTCGGCCAGCCTGCTTTACGTCGATGTCAGAAAAAGTCACGTCGTCCGATGCCGGTGGGAAGAACTGCACCTCGGTGACGTCGCTGGACCAGTCAAGCCGTATCTGCCCCGCATTGTGCGACAAGTCCACCAGCGGCGCGAGCACATTTGCAGTGGGCATACGGTCGGTCCACGTCTTGAATAAATCTTGGTTCGCGGGTTTTGCGTCGTCACCACTCGCAGGCAGGTCGAGCGCGATTGTCGCCTTGCCGGGGATGCAGACGTCCTTGCAGACGAGCCATTTGACGTCCGCGGAAAGCACGACGGGGGACTTCATACGATCGCCGACCGGCGCGGTGATCGTAGCGATCAGCATCACCTCTTGCTCGTACCCATAACCTACAATGTCGCCCGGCTGGACGAACTTGATCGGCGTGGGGAACTGCAGGTCACTCGCGGTGAAGCCTTCGGGCAGCTTCCACGTCACACGGATCGGCAGGCCGGCATCACCCGGGTTGGTCCAATAGACGTGCCATGCGGGTTCGACGGTCAATCGAATGCCAACGTTGAACGACTTGCCCGGTACTATGGCGGTCGTGTCGGCGAGCAACTCGGCCTTGACCAAACCCTTGCCATCCTGCGCGTGCGCAACGAACGTTGGTATCGCAAGTGCAGCGAGGAACATGGCAAGGAAAAATGGCATCGGTCTCTCGAAAATCAATATGACCACAGCGGGCACGCAGAACACATAGCAAAACAAACCAAACAGCCAAGAAATCTGCTTTTCCTTCTGTGCCCTTTGCGTTCTCTATGGTCGACACGCTCCGGAACGCAGGATCGACCTGCGCCGGTCATCACATTACTGTACGCGCCTCGATCGATGCGGTCGCAGTCCCAAAATTTTGATTTGCGCTAAGACCCAAGGTTTGTCTGGCCTTTGTACGTAGGCGTGGCTAGAATTCGTGGCCGTCCGGGTGGGAATGGGCCCTATCTCAGGCTGCGTCCTTGCCCAGAATTCATTGCAGAGAGGTTCAAGCATCTCTATGAACCTGGATTCCTTTCAGCCCCCCATCGTCGGCGGCCCCGCCGGTGTTGCCGTGTCCGCACTCAATGCGAACGTCCTGGTTTTGAACAAGTTCTACCAGGCGATCCGCGTCATCAACGTGCGCCGCGCATTCTCGATGTTGTGCAAAGATTTGGCCGAGGTCGTCCACCTCGAAGCCGACGCCGCCGGCGTAACACACTGGCAGAACATGGACTTTTCCGAGTGGACGGAACTGTCTGCGCTCAAGGCCGAGTTTGAGCCCGACGGCTACGACTGGATCCACACGGTGCGCCTGCAGATCGCCGTCCCACGGATCATCCGGCTGGTCGGTTACGACAAGCTGCCGCGCCAGGACGTAAAGTTCAACCGCAGAAACATCTACGCGCGCGACGGCAGCAAGTGCCAATACTGCGGCCGAAAGTTCAGCACGCTCGAACTGTCACTCGACCACGTCAAACCCAAAAGCCAGGGCGGCAAGAGCACCTGGGAAAACATCGTCTGCTGCTGCGTGAAGTGCAACGTGAAAAAGGGTGGCCGCACACCCGAGCAGGCGCACATGCACCTGATCACCAAACCCGTCAAGCCGAAGCGCTCGCCGGTGATTAACATCAGGCTGGCAGATGAGCGCTACGCGAGCTGGAAGCAGTTCCTGGATAACGCGTACTGGACGGTGGAGTTGAAGTGAGGCGCTGACCCGTCATGTCCGTCATCACGCGATATCTCCGACGGCGACTACCGCTTTTTGCGGTGGTCGCCGTCGCTGCGTTGGCAACTGCGATCTACTATCCATATAGCCCAGGTGGTCGGCAGAGTTTCAACATGGCCAAGGCGGAAGAGCATGTCGTCAAGCTTCGACCAACGTTCGCCGCGGACAAGCGATTCGCCGATATCCGCTTTTCTCCGAGCACGTCGGATTACGGTTCCCTAGGTGTTTACGGCAGCGTGAGATCCGACGCTGAGCGAGAAGAAGTGAAGTCGATGATCAGCGCAAGTAACCCGCCGGTGAGTGTTCGTTTCGGTGTCAGTGTTGATCCAGAGTCTCCAGCTAAGGCCTCACCATGACGCTTCATCAACTGGGATCGATCAAGCTAAACGCCAAGTTCGAATCGGCGATAAAGCTCGCGCTTCTACAGCTTGCTCCACTGCTCTTGCTAACGACGATGCTGCTGGACGGCGGCAGACTATTTCAATTGACGTTGATGATATCGCTGGCCTATTGCGCCGGCGTTATGTTAATCGCGATGCGACGCCGCGATAAACCAACCCGCCTAGACCTGTGGTTCATGAAATGGTCACCCGTTCCAACACTGCTGGTGGCGATGGCTCTCGATGCGATCTTGTATCGGTAACGTCGATTACTGGTGCAGCGCCAGCAAATGCTTCACAGCGCACCGCCCCAGCGCCCGTAGGTTGTAACCCCCCTCCAACGCGCTCACGACGCGCCCGCCACACAGTTCATCCGTGGCGGTGGTCAGTTTGCGCGTCATCTCCGTGTAGCAGTCTTCGCTGAGATTGATCTGCGCCAGGGGGTCATCACGGTGGGCGTCGAAGCCGGCGGAGATGAAGAGCAGGTCGGGGGCGAAGTCGTGGAGCTTGGGGATCACCTTTGCGTCGAACGCCGCAAGGTATTCGTCGTCACCACTGGCGGGTGGGAACGGGATATTGAGGGTCGTCCCGCGGCCGGGGCCGTCACCGAACTCGTAGTCGTAGCCACTGCCCGGATAGCAGGTGCGCGGGTCCTGGTGAAGGCTGATGAAAAGGACGGACGGGTCGTCTTCGAACGCGGCTTGCGTGCCGTTGCCGTGGTGGACATCGAAATCGACGATCGCAATGCGGCCGATGCCAAGGTGCTGCTGGGCGTACCTCGCGGCGATCGCGACGTTGGCGAAGAGGCAGAACCCCATCGACCGATCTGGCTCGGCGTGATGGCCGGGTGGCCGGACCGCGGCGAAGGCTCGCTTTACCCGCCCCGTTGTGACGGCTTTCGTCGCCTCGACGACCGCCCCAACCGCCAGCAGTGCGATGTCGTAGCTCGCCGGGCCGATCGGGGTGTCGCCGCTGTCCAGTACCCCACCACCAATGCTCGCGATATGGCGGACGCGGTCGACGAGGGCCTGTGGGTGCACGAGCGTCAGCACCGACGGGTTGACCGCAACCGGTTCGATCTCAACAAGCGGCGTCGACGCCTGCGGCAAGGGACCAAGGTCGATCTGAAAATCCGGAAACGGGTCTGGCGATGCTACCAGCCCCGCCAGTCGAACGGCCCGATGGATCGCGCGAATGCGGTCGGGGCGTTCGGGATGATGCGGACCGGTTAGGTGGTCAGCGAATCGCGGGCTGGAGCAGAAGCCGGTCATAAGAAACTTAGAACGCTAAATAGTAATCGGTGAACTGGCAAATACATTTCGTTCCCTGTTCTCCGTTTGCCGTTCAGCGTTTCTCATCTGCTGCTGTTGCTGTTGCTGCTGGTTCCACGCGCCATCCGGTTGCTGTTGCTGTTGTTGCTCTTGTTGTTGGTTCAGCAGTTCGCGGTTGAAGTTGTAGCCCGCCGGGTAGGTCGGCACCGGTAGCGACTGCACGCGTTCGGCGGCGAGTTCGGCGGGGATGGCGGGGAGGATTTCCGTGTGGACTTTGACGTCGATCTCCTCGGACGCCTTGCCTCGGAAGACACCCTTGTTAGGCGGAACGTCGCGATAGTCGCGCCCAATGGCGACTTTAACAAAGTGCGGACCAACGATGCACTTGTTGGTCGGGTCGAAGCCGATCCAGCCGGCCGACGGGAAGTACAACTCGGCCCAGGCGTGCGTCTGCGTATAGCCGCGAAACAGTTCGGCCTCGGGGTGAACGTAACCACTGACGTACCGCGCCGGGATGCCCAGGCATCGCGCCAGGCCGATCATCAAATGCGTAAAGTCCTGGCAGACACCGGCGCCTTTTTCGAGCAAGTGGGTGATCGGGCTGGCGGCGCTGGTCACGCCAGTCTTATAGGTGAACTTTTCGTCGATCAGGTAGAGCATGCGCAGCGCCAATTCGCCCAGCGACGCGCCAACGCGCGGTTGGAGCACGTCCACCAGTTGTCGCAGCACCTCGCTGTCCACGACGGGCCCGCCAAAGCTCAGGTAGTCGTAGTGCGTGTAATTCACCGACTGCGGTGGCAATGGCCACTGGTCGGCGAAGCGTTCGACCTCGGCCTTGCGGCGGTCGGTCTCGACCACGCTTGTCGCGACGATGCGAATGCTCGCGTGAAACGCGTTAACTGTGAATGCGTGAACAATGTTGCCCAGCCAGTCAAAGTAGCTGCTCGCCGTCGTCGCAGGCCCCAGCGCAAGAGAGAACGACAACCGATGCTGGTCGTTCTCCTGCCGCGGTGCCATGCGCAGCTCCATGATGCTCTCGCTGACGAGGTGCGAGTAGAGGAGGTCGGTCTGGTGTTTGATTTTAAGCAGCATGGTTTGTCAGTAGGCAGTAGGTAGCAGGCAGTAGGCAGGGAAACACTCTTTCGTATTCTCCTGCCTACTGCCTACCGCCTACTGCCTACTCTCCTAATGCAAAAAGTACGTCTTCTGAACCGCCAACGCTGTGTCGTTGATCGATGCCTGGATCTTCTGCAAATACGCCGGCAAGCCTTCGTGTAAAATTTCTTCCAACTCTGCGTACTCCAACTGGGTGTCGAGCCGGCCCAGGATGCGTTCACCGGGGTCGATCAGGGTTGGGTTGGTGTCCGAGCGAATGCCGGCGATGGCTTCGTGTGCCTTGGCGACGCAGTAACGGATGGACCGGGGGAAGTTCCGCTGCAGGATGAGGAACGCCGCGACGTTCAGTGGGTCCATGTCACCGACGAACATCCTGCGGTAATGCTCGATGCTGCAACAGCTGCGCAGCACGGCCATCCAGTGAATGTTTTTCAGTGGCGTTTCCAGTGTGGCCTCGGCGCCGCGCAGGATGATGAACTTCGTCTCGATCACCCGGGCGGTCACGTCGATGCGTTCGAGGTACTTAGCCAGCTGCATGAACTGCCATCGCTGGTCGTGCGCCATCGTCTGGTCCGTTAAACCCTCGAACAGCATCGAGCCGGTCATGACTTGGCGATACAACTCTTCGGGTGATTCGTCAAAGCGAGCCACGGCTTCGTCTGAACGGATGTACCAGTAGAGCGTGTTGAGCTCTTCCCACATCTCGGCCGAGATGTGCTCGCGGATGCCACGGGCGTTGTCACGGGCGCGGCTGATGCAGTTGTAGATGCTGTTCGGGTTCTCGCGCTCGAACATCATGTGCTTGCTGATTTGACCGGCGATCGGTGACGTGTCGTCCACCGGTAGCGTTTTCAGGTGCATGATCTGCAGCACGCTCTGCCATTGCCGCTCTTCGAGCGCGGGCGCCAGGTCCCCCACGTCGACGAGCAGGTTGGTATTCACCAGCAGCAACCGCGCGACGTGCTCGGCCCGCTCGACGTAGCGGCTCATCCAGTACATCGAATCGGCGTCCCGCGCCAACATCGGCCGCGACCGCTGGTTCACCCGCTGCGCATGGGCCGCGATCACGGGGCCGTTGGTCACTTGGGTTTGGGTGCTGTCCATATTCATTGGTTCAACGGTTCGATCGCTCTGGCCCCTCTCCCATGTACTCATGGGAGAAGCTGGGTGAGGGTACATTTGAGTGCCGAAAGTTTCTCGCAAATCCAGACCACCCTCACATGGCCTCTCCCGGGGTACCAGGAGAGGGACAGGAATCACACTTCTTCCTCTTCATCCGCTCCATCATCCAGCACCCAGGTGTCCTTGCTTCCCCCACCCTGACTGCTGTTGACGACCAGACTGCCCTTGCGGAGGGCAACGCGGGTTAGCCCACCGGGCATGACGATCACCTTTTCGCCGTACAGCAGGTACGGCCGCAGATCGATGCGGCGGCCTTCGAAGTGGTCGTCGACCAGGCTCGGGTGCTGGCTCAACTGGATGATCGGCTGAGCGATGTAGTTCCGCGGATCTTCTTTGATCTTCTCGGCGAACACGGCGCGCTCTTCCTTCGTGGCCTGATGGCCCATCAGCATGCCGTAGCCACCACTTTCGTTGGTCGCTTTCACGACGAGCTTGTCGAGGTTTTCCAGAACATATTTGCGATCGTTCTCGCGGGCACAGATGTAAGTAGGGACGTTGGGCAGGATCGGTTCCTGGCTCATGTAGAACTTGATCATATCCGGCACGAACGGGTAGATCGCCTTGTCATCGGCTACGCCTGTGCCGGGCGCGTTGACGAGCGCCACGTTGCCCAGGCGATACGCATTCATGATGCCCGCGACGCCCAGCACACTGTCCGGGCGGAAGCAGAGTGGGTCGAGGAAGTCGTCATCGACCCGGCGATAGATAACGTCGACCCGCCTCATGCCGCTCGTCGTGCGCATGTAGACGAACGAGTTCTCGACGATCAGGTCTCTTCCTTCGACCAGCTCGACACCCATTTGCCGCGCCAGGAAGCTGTGCTCGAAATAGGCACTGTTGAAGATGCCCGGCGTGAGCACCGCGATGTTCGGGTTTTCAGCGTGCGCCGGCGCGACGTACTTCAAGCACTGCAGCAGGTTGTACGGATAGTCTTCGATCGCCCGCACGCGATAGGCGCTGAACAGCGCCGGGAAGACACGCTTCATGACCGCGCGGTTCTCAAGCACGTATGAAACGCCACTTGGCGTGCGGCCGTTGTCTTCGAGGACGTAGTAGTTGCCGTCGGCGCCACGGATCAGGTCGGTGCCGCAGATGTGAATGTAGACGTTTTTCGGAACGTTCACCCCAAACATCTCTCTGCGGAAGCTTTTGGCGCCGTAGATGAGGTCGGGTGGGATGATCCCTTCCCGCAAAATCCGTTGTTCGTGGTAGATGTCCTGGCAGAACAGGTTGAGCGCGGTCAGTCGCTGGGCAAGGCCCTTGGAGATCTGTGTCCACTCCTCGGCAGGGACGATGCGGGGCACGAGGTCGAACGGCATCGTCTTTTCAACGCCGCGATTGTCCCCGTAGACGGCGAACGTGATGCCCTGGTTGCGGAACGACACGTCGGCCATGCGAAGCCGCTTGCTGACGGCATCGTGACCCATGGACTGCAAACGGGTTGTGACGGGCCGGTAGTGTTCGCGCGGAACCCCAACCGACGAAAACATCTCGTCGTACAGACCGTCAGCCTCATACTTTTCGAACATCCCGGCCTCTCTCCTCGTTTCGTTCCTGCCACCGGGATTCGCCGGGCGGATGATACGCAATGGGCAGGAAGAGCGAAAGCCTAAAGCGACGACGGGTGCGAGGGGTCGCGTTCATAAGATATGGCAACCGCGCAATACGTATGTATCGTGCCGAGGGGTGGTTTGGATACGGCCAATTCGTATATCGCTCCCTGACCTGGGCCGGCTCAGTCGAACTTACTGGGGGAGTTGTGGTGAGATTTCCGCCTGTTCGCGCGGGTTTCAAGTCTCGACGCATTACCGGTTGTCGGCCACAATCGATCAGAATGAAGATCGTCGACGCGCACCTGGACCTTTCCTACAACGCCCTGCTCGGTCGCGACGTCTTTGCGCCGGCGAACGGTCAACCGACCGACGACGGCGGCATTCCGACCGTGGGCCTGCCCGATCTGAAGCGTGGTGGCGTCAACCTGATCTGCGCGACCGTCTTCACAATGCCCAGCCTCGACGGTAAGCCGGGATACGTGACCGCCGAGGACGCGTATCGCGAGGGGATTAAGCATTTGGACTGGTACGCGAGCGCCGAGAAGGCCGGCCGGTTCACGTTCGTGCGCACGCCCGGTGACATCGCGCGGGTGTTGAACAACGAAACGGGACTTGATGGATCGATGCACACAATCCTACTGATGGAAGGCGCCGATCCACTACGCGACCCCGCCGACCTGCCGGGCTGGTTCGACGCGGGATTGCGCATTTTGGGCCTCGCCTGGCGGCAGACGCGATACGCCGGTGGGACGGGTTGCCCCGGCCCACTGACACCCGAGTCGTACCCACTAATCAAGGCGGTCGACGGGTACGGCATCATCCACGACACGTCGCATTTGGCCGAGCAATCGTTCTGGGACCTGCTGAAAACGACGACCGGCCCGGTGATGGCGTCGCACAGCAACTGCCGCAGCATCGTGCAGACCGACCGGCAACTGTCCGACGACATGATCCGCGCGCTGGTCGAGCGCGACGGTGTGATCGGCATCAATTTTTTCGACAAGTTTCTCATCCCGCCATCCGAGTACGGCAAACGTCGGGCGACGCTGCAGGATGTCATCACCCACATCCGCCACATCTGCGACATCGCCGGCAACACCCACCACGTCGCGATCGGCACGGACATGGATGGTGGATTGGGGCGAAACGAGATTCCCATCGAAATCGAGACGAGCGCCGACCTTCCGAAGGTTGCCCATACATTGGCGGCCGCAGGTTTCACGCGCGAGGACGTAGATGCGATCATGGGCAGGAATTGGTTGCGGTTCTTCGAAGCGAACCTGCCCAGACTGTGATCTTGCCCGGCCCACCGTTAATCTGGGAAGCTTTTCGCCGACATTTTTGACCTCGCGTTAAATCTCATGCCAACAACCACTTAAGCACATCAATATCCCCCATCTTAACATCAAATGTTAAAATAGGTAATGGATTTTCAGGCGCCTTCCGATATAACACTTGTCGCATGTTACCCAGATTAACATGCAGGTGACAAAGAGACGGCTGCAAGGACGCGGCTGGGAAGTAACCGGGATCGGTGGTTGTCGGACAACCACCCGTTTCGCTCGGAGATGCGTCCATGAGCCTCGATTTTAACCTGTCAGCGTCGAAGTTTTCGCAAGCGTACCTTGAACCCCTGCTCGCCGGGGACCGTGTCACCTGTCGCAACATGCTGGACAAGGCCATGGAAGCCGGTGTCGAGCCGCGTGACCTGCTGACGGACCTCGTCTGGCCGACTATGGAACTGTTGCAGTCATTGTATAAGGAAGACCGTATCAGCATCGCCGGTCTGAACCTGGCGACCCGGTTGAACCGCTCACTGACCGACCAGCTCTGTGCCCGGTTGGTCCGCAACGCCAGCAAGGACCGCAAGGCCTTGATTTTCTGTGGCGACGACGAGCCCGAGGAACTCGGTGGCCAGATCTGCGCCGAACTGTTCGAGGCCGACGGTTGGACCGTCCGCTTTGCCGGGGGTGGCGTGCCCCACGACGAAGTCCTGAAGCTCATCGGGGACTTCCGTCCCGACCTGCTCGTCAACTTCGGCACCCTTCCCAGTGGTGTGCCGGCCGTTCGGAAGATGATCGACTACTTGCGTGAGGTGAACAGCTGCCCAGACATGCAGGTCATGTGCTGCGGTGGCATCTACAAGCGGGCCGAAGGGTTGAGCGAGGAAATCGGCGCCGACCTCTTCGCCCCCGACGCCGCCGACGCAGTGATCGTTGCCAACGAGCACCCGACGCGTAAAGCGACCGTCGACCAGCAGACCGTCGGCCGCACCCGCCGGGTCCGCAAAGCCGCCGCCGACGCACAACAGAAGTCCGAAGTGCAAGGCACGACCGTTAACGCGGCGTAAGACAATCGAACCAACGGCAAGCGAGTAATCGAGGTGCGACGCGGTGGAGTGATCGGCCCTGTCCCACGCATCACAGGAGCCTGATCTCCTTCACCCCTCGGTTCGGTTTGCCACTTTACAACCCGCCAGCGCACGAGGCGCTCGGCACCGTCGCGGATGTCGACGTGGACCGCAAGGACGCACGAGCCGGCCCTCTCAGGATGAGAGGCCGGCTTTTTTATTTTATGCGCGGTTGCCAGAAGGTCACTGTTACTCCTCTCCCGGTACTCCGGGAGAGGTTGGGTGAGGGGCCGGAGCAGTCTTCACACCTTGGGCGCCGTGTTCGCCTCATCCGACAGATACTTCTTGCGGATCACCGTCTCCATATCCACATCGTTGATGTTCGCCAGCGTGCAGAGCCAGGCGAAGACGTCGGCGAATTCTTCTTCCAGGTTGGCGCGGTTGTCCTGACGCGCCAGCGCCCTAGCCAGTTCGCCGATCTCTTCGGAGAACCATAACCATGTGCCGGCGGTGCCGCGCTTGCGGTCGGCTTCCTCGTACAGCTTGGAAATGTGACGTTGGAACTCAGCGATGGTTAAAGACATGTGATTTCCTTCCGGCCCCTCTCTCGGCACTCCGGGAGAGGCGGGGTGAGAGTGATTCCAATTTCGAGAACCGCTCGCGGCATTCAAATCACCTGCACCCAACCTCGACCATGAGTACATGGGCCAGAGGCAAATACCAAGCGTCACCGCCCATTTATTGCCTCACCCGGCGCGCGCGGTTAGTCTGCGGTGTCGATGCCGTCCTGCTCCAACCGCGCCCCCGCGGGGCGGCTCGTCATCACAGGAGCAATTGCCGTGCAGCAAAGCACCGTCGCGGGTACGAACGGATCGACGGCCACCCTTCCCTCGCCGCCGCCTGATCGAGCACAACTTCAACGCTTCATCCACCTGAAACTGATGTCACTGGGTCAGCCCGGTGTGGAATTACAGACCGATTCGGGCTTGTCGAACCTTGTGCAGGGGTTGCTGAGCAATTACCGGCAGAAGAGCCGCCTGCTGGCGGACTATCGCGCGCCCGTCGACACGCGCATTGAAGACTATCTTAATGCGCACACGTCTCACTTGAAGCTGAAAGACCTGTTGCGCCTGCCCGCAGAAACGTTCAACCTCGACCGGGCGGGGGTCGCGCGGGAACTGTCTCTTCCGATCGACGATGACACGCACGATAGCGAACTGCTCAGCAGCTATCGCTTGAAAAACGGTGTCCTGCACAACCCACGCAGTGACCGCCGAACGACCGCCGGGACATTCCACGTCGCCGAGGGGGGCCTGCCGGTGCCAGGCGACAAGATTGCCGTTCCGTTACCGGTATTCGTGAACCTGTTTCGGCATGCCGTGACGCCACCGGCCGCGTCCGTCGTTCTGCCATACACCGCCAACCAGCCTAACAAAGCTGCGGGGTTCGTGTCACTGCTCATCCGGCCGATCGTCGTGCCCGAGATTCCCGGTGTGCAAGGCGCTAAGTCGATGGAGGTCCGCTTCTTCGTGCCCGGCAGCCTCGTGAGCAACCTCGACTTCGTCGAATCGATCTTCGGCAACGCGGGTGATCCCGTCCTGCCCGAAAACGACGCGGCGCTGGACCCATCCAGTTGGACGGGCCACACGGGGTGCGTCATCCTCGCGCCGCATTTGACCGGTCTGACGAAGAAGGAACTGGGCCTGCCCCACTACGACCAGGCCACACCCCGCCAGCAGAGCGACAACCAGTGCTGGAAGGACCCCGGTGAGAAGTACAACAACGGCACTGCCTTCAAAATCACCTGCCGAACCGAAAAAGGCGTGATCGTCACGCTGATCGCCGACAACTATTACGGGTATTGCAAGAAGGAAGTGAAGACCCAGATCAGCTACGCCGCCAACCTCTACGGCAGCGCCGAAGAGGAACACGCCGGTGGCGCGATCGCGTTCCCCAGTTTCAGTCTGGGGGATGCCTACATCCCCAACCGGCGCTACGGCAACGGGCGGACATTCGACGACGTCGTCCGTGACTACGGGCACGCGATGCACGCCCATGACGGGTACGGCGTCGACAAGACCTACCCGAACATCCTCTACATCAACGAACACGCGATCCTCGACGCGCGGTCGCTGGTCGTCCATTGGCCGGGCAAGGATGGTAAGGAACGGTCGATGCCCTTCCTGATTGACCATATATACGTCACCCCCTGGGGCCAGAAGCTGTCTCTGAACAAGCACCCTGGCAGTGGTCGTTTCCGCGTGGCGATTACCGTCGCCGAGGGCGTCTTCTGTCACAAGCCCTGCACGGTCAGTGGGGGTGGCAAGAGCGAGATCAGCAAGTCGCTCGGCGACTACATGATTTACGGGCCGATCTACGTCGCCAACCTGCAGAAGGATCTCGACGCCGTCGAAGCGGTGCTGCACAAGGATCACAGCAAGCGCTGGAAGCCCGGCAAAGAGCCGCAGGACTACAGCAAGACGCCGAGTCGTGGCATCCTCAGCAGCGAGCGTACGCTCGGCAGCGTCATCAAACTGCTGACACCGAGCGGCGACTACACCGACGACTACAACCGCTGGCTCGCCGGTGTGCCGAGCGACATCCTCGCGCTCGTCTTCCTTATCAAGCGCCTCTACAACCCCGAATGGGGCGCCCATTGGCGCGAGCACTTCACCGTCGACATCGTTAACGGTGAAGACGGTCACGAGTTGAAGGTCGACAATAAGAAGGCCGGTGGCACCTACCTGCGCGTCGGGTTGCTCGCCAACCACGGGTGGCGCACGTACAAGCTGCGTCAGGACTTTTTTCCCGCTGCCAAGATTCAAACGGAGGACGACATCAGCGCATCCGTCGTTGTAACGCCGGCGATGCTGCCCAGCCTGCAGACCGGGTCGACGAACAGCATCAAGCTCGTAACGAACGCCGAGACGCGCCTGTTCCAACGGCCTGACGACGCGATTATCCCCGGGTTCGACAAGCAGACTGAACACGACATTTCACAGCCGAACAACTTTATCTCCAACTTCCAACCGCTGAACGCGGAGGAAGTGAAGCACATTGTCGAAAAGGTGACCGAGTTCGACGCCTACACCCCACCGATGCGCCACCTGCTTGCCGAGTTTGCGGCGGACGGCAAAGGGCTGGTCGTCTCGTCGGCCCACCCGCGCATTGTGGATGGCAAACCCACTAAAAACCCCCGCTATCTTCAGGACCGGCCTGACTTGGTCAACCCGCAGCTGACGTACCTGTCGGAAATGGGCACGCGCTTCTGGCGTGCCATCCCATCCGACCAACCCCTGCCACGCCCGGTCGATGCAGTGTTGGTGGGTCGTCGTAACAACCCGCCCGACAAGGAAGCAGGCATCCGCCCACTGGCGGTGTATAACCCGATTCACTACCAGGACCTGCCGGAACTGTTCATGGATTTCGTCTGCAGTCTGACCGGAAAGTCCCCGTCGACCACGGGCGCGGGTAGTGAAGGTGCGCTGACAAAGGCGCCGTTTAACGCAGTGTCACCGGTGGTCGACCTGAACGCGGCCCTTGTCAGCTATATTCTGACGGGCCTCGGTGGATTCTCGACCGCTGCGGGCTATGTAGGGCCGGACATCCGTGTCGACCACGACATCAGCCTGCTGGTTCCCGAGATCTGGTGCCGCCTGAAGCCGCAGGAGCGCGACCCACGCTACATGATCGAAAAGGGCCTGCTCGAACGGCTGAATGACTTCGAGTATGACGGCAAGATCATCCCCGCCAGCCGGTTGGGCTATCGCATTACGTATCTGTTCGTTCGCAGCTTCTTCGGCCGCATCTTCGACAACCCCGCCAAGGTGTTTGACGACTCGATGCTTCGTCCCGAAACGCAAAGCATGGAGTCCTACGTCGACGGCATTCTGAACATCGCCGAGACGCAGGAACGGGTTTCCAAGCAGTATTTCGACGACGGCAGTGTCGAGCAGGCCATCCCGCCGTTAAAGGCCCTGCTGCACATTATGGCCAAGGGTAATTTCGAGGGGAAAGACGTCCACCACCCCGACATCCGCAAACTCTTCACCCGCGACCACCTGCTGGCCAGCGACTGGTACCGCGCCCGGCTCAGTTCTAAGCAATCCAGTGACACCGTCATGTGGAAGCGGCACGTGGAGTACCTCGCATCATTCATCGCCCAGGCAACCAGCGACGAGATCGTGAAACGCCTGAACCTGCCGGCGAGACTGGACCACGCGCGATCCGAATTGAAGCGCGTCAGTGATCCGACCTACCTGCATCGATTGACGGGAACCCTGGGTGTGGACCCGACAGTGGTCGCCAAGTGACGGGGAGTTCTGTTTCGCGCTGCAGTGCGGCGAAGCCGCAAACCGTGGCATGGGCATCTTGCCCATGGTGCGTGTACGCACGCACGTCGGCCGGTACTCCGTCCGAAGAAAGCAATCGCGCCAGCGAAGCCATGACAAACAGATTGGCCTTGGCAGAAAGGCGAAGATCGCTTGCGCTTTTCAATTCAGACCGGGTACGGCCCGACACGACGGAGTACCGTCGCTCCACGGGCTAAATTGCCCGTGCCACGGCAAGGCAGACATGCCTGTTCTGAAACCGTATCGGTGTGACAATCGCAACAAAGGGAGCAGCCCGGAACGATGACGATTTATTCGTCCTTCGTACACTTCGGACAACTGCCGTGCAGCGTGACCTCTGGGTAGGCGATCTTGTACTGCTTCTGCACGCCCATGGACTTCACAAAGTTCTGCGGGATGTTGGCCGTCTCAAGGCATTCGACCTCACCACAGTCGTCGCAGACGAAGTGCGGATGCTGATGCTCGGGTTGGGCATGCTTGTGCGAATGGGTGTCGCCACCCCCCGCTGCATATCGCCACGACCGGTCTTCACCGCGCACGCGATGGATGATCTTCTTCTCAACGAACGTGTTGAGTGTGCGGTAAACGGTCACCCGGTCGATATGGCTCGGCAGCTTCTCAATGATTTCCGAAGCATCCAGCGGATGCTTGCCACCGGCTAATACGTCCAGCACCCCCAACCGCACAGGCGTGCGGCGGAGGCTGTGGGCTTTGAGGGTGGCTTCGGCTTCGGTGGACATTTCAATAGGTATTCTAGGACCGCGATAGGTTAAGGGAAAGCCAGCAAAACAGTGCCAACACCTTAGGCAATCACTCGCGCGTAGCGCCGGCCCAACTTCAGCACCGCCGGCTCTGCAATTGTGAGCTCCCTCTGAAAGTCCGTGACCTTCTCCCCATTCACGCTGACGGCCCCTTCCTTAACCTTGCGGACACCCTCGCCATTGCTCGTGGCGAGTTTGGCGAGCACCAAAAGCGGCGCGATTTTGTGGGGGCCGGGACCGACTTGAAATTCGGGCATCTCGTCGGGGACGCCGCCTTTGACGAACTGCTGGATAAATTCGGCTTCGGCTCGGTCGGCGGCCTCTGGGGAATGCAACCATGAGATGATTTGTTTGGCCAAACCCACCTTGGCGTCGCGCGGCTTGGACGCGATGAGGCTGCGCACTTCATCAAGTGGATTGGTGGTCAGCAACTGGTAATAGCTCTCCATCAGGCTGTCCGGCAGGCTCATGATCTTGCCGAAGATGCCGGTTGGGCCGCTCGGGGGGTCCGTCAAACCAACGTAGTTTTTGAGCGACTTGCTCATCTTCTTCACGCCGTCGAGGCCGACGAGCAGTGGCGTGACGATGACAACCTGCCCGGCGAGTGGGTCGTCGGGGGTCTCTTCCTGCTGGAACTCACGGCCGACCATGTTGTTGAAGAGCTGGTCGCTGCCACCCATCTCCACGTCAGCGTTGATCGCGACGCTGTCCCAACCTTGCAGCAGTGGGTAAAGAATCTCGTGCAAACGAACATCCGTCCCCTCGGCGTAGCGCTTGGCGAAGTCCTCGCGCGTCAGCACCTGTGCGACCGTCTTGCGGCTGGCGAGCTTGATGATGTCCACCAGCCCCATCTTGCCTAGCCATTCGCCATTAAAACGAACTTCCAGATGCGCGGGGTCAGTCAGCAGCACCTTGCCCAGCTGCGCGACGTACGTCTTGGCATTGGCGTCGATCTCCTCACCCGTCAAAGGTGGGCGCGTCTTGTTGCGGCCACTCGGGTCACCCACGCGGGCCGTGTAGTCCCCGATGATGATGACCGCCTTGTGGCCCCATTCCTGAAACTGCCGCACGATGCCCAGCGACACCGCGTGGCCCAGGTGCACATCCGGCGCCGTCGGGTCCATCCCCAGCTTGATGCGCAATGGCTTGCCGGTCTTGGCAGACCGCTCGAGCTTCTTGCGCAAATCCGCCTCGGGCAAAATGCGCTCAGCCCGGCGGGCGAGGATCGAAAGTTGTTCGTCGATGGTCATGATTTCCAAATTTAGTTTCTACCACGGAGGCTCGGAGACACGGAGGCCAACCCGTGGCTCTGCTTCGTTTGAAGAGTCAACGCAGTTTGCGCTCTGCTTTTATTACGTATCTGAAACACGCCGATTTTTCTGATCCCGCAGACTAACGAGCGCGCCTCCGTGTCTCAGTGCCCCCGTGGTTAATCTTCCGATTGTAAAGCCTCACATCGCGAAGTTCACGTACACGTAGGTCGACAGGCCATTGAAGAGTGCGTGCATGATGATCGTCGTCCAGAGACTGCCCGTGCGCTCGTAGGCATAACCCAGCGCGATCGCGAGCACGAAGATCGGTGGCGCGGTCCACGCTGCGTGGATGGCGGCGAACAGGATCGCGCAAAGGATGATCGCTGCCCAGCGCGGCCAGACCGCGGGGGGGACGACCTGGGCGTAAGGGATTACCGACTCTCCGGATGGGCTGACCCCGTCAAAACCACCCAACGGCACGGCCGCGAGCGTCGCGGTATGCCCATCTGTGCTCGCGGTGCCGTTGCGAGCGAAGCGTTGGAAGAACGCCAACAGCAGCGTCTGAATGTGCGCGCGAAACAGCAGTTCCTCGAAGATCGGTGCCACGAGCACCGCACCGGCGATCAGCCCCCAGCGCGGCCAGCCGTCAGGGGCCTCGTTTAACTTCAACAGCAGGTCGTGCGCCGCGGGGTGCTCGTAGCCGATTCTTTCGTAGAACCAGGTCGAGAGGAGCGACGAACCGTAAATCAACGGCAGGACGATCAGGATGCCGATCAGCCCCGGTACCACACCGCGCATAAAGCCGCTGATGCCGATGCCGAGCCGCGACCACATTCTCGGGCTGACGATCGCGTCACCACCCATCAGGATGAACGCGCCCAGAACACCGGGCAGTGTGACCAGCGTCGCAAACTCACTGGGGGAAAAGTAGTCGAGCACGCGCGAGTGCTCGTCTACGGGCAGGGTCGCCATCTTTGCCATGACAAAGACCGCCTGCACGGCGTACCACACCGCCATCGCGATCGCGGTGACGATGAACAAGCCACTGACGTTCGGGTCAGACCCCAGGCGATCGGGTCCTTCCACACTGCGCCGTCGGAAGACGCCTGCAGGCATCGCCAGCAAGAGACTGATCCCGACTGACAGCAGGCCGATCAGAACGACACCATCCGGCATCGCGGGCACCGTCGTGGGATTGGCAGCGGCGATGACGATTGACATGCTTTGCATCCGTTATACAGTGACCCGAAGCATAAGGATGAAGGATGAAATATGAAGGATGAATAAAGCGGAAGCGTTTTTTGCGGCTTCATCCTTCATCCTTCCACCTTCATCCTTACTCCTATGCCCACCATTCTCGATCAGATCATCGCGACCAAGCGCGAGGAAGTCGCCGAGCGCAGCGTGCGCACACCGGTCGACGAACTGAAGGAAATCATTGCCACGCTCGGTCGGCCACGAAATTTTTTCCACGCGGTCAGCAAACCCCCGGGCAAAAAGCCGGTCAACCTGATCGCCGAGGTGAAAAAGGCGTCCCCCAGCGCGGGCATCATTCGCGAGAACTTCGACCCCGTCGAAATCGCCATGCAATACGCCGCTGCGGGCGCTGACGCGCTATCCGTGCTGACGGATGAGAAATATTTCCAAGGTCACCTCGACTACATCCACGCGATTCGCGATGTCGTGAAGCTGCCGGTGCTTCGGAAAGACTTTATCATCGACCCCTACCAGGTCTACGAAAGTCGCGCCGCCGGCGCCGACGCGATTTTGTTGATCGCAGAGTGTCTTAGCACCAGCCAGATGGTCGATTTGCAGATCCTCGCGACCGAGCTGCATTTGACGGTGCTGATCGAGGTCCACGACCTCGACAACCTGATGCGTGTCCGCGATCACGTCATCGGCTTCCCTCATCGCAGTTACAGCCTGCTCGGCATCAACAATCGCGACCTGCGCACGTTCAAGACCGACCTGGGCAACACACTGCGCATGAGCGAGCTGGTCGAAGACCGCAGCGTACTGGTCAGTGAAAGCGGCATCTACACGCACTCGGACGTAACAAAACTGGCAGAAGCCGGCGTGCGCGGCATTCTGGTCGGTGAAAGCCTGATGAAGTCCAAAGACATCGGTGTGAAGGTGCGCGAGCTTTTCGGACAGGCTTAACGCGTTCTCTGGCCCCAATCCCATGCGTACATAGGCGATAGGCCGGAAAGCTCAGGCCCCTTCCTGAACCGAATCGACGTCCAACCTAAACACCTGCTCGACCTTTTCAGGGCCCTTTTTCACGTCCACATACAGAGTGCCCGTAACGGTCACGAGACCACGGTAGTACGGAACGGTTTTGCCTTCCTTCGCCTTGGCTTGTACGAAGTGCTGAATCTGCGGTGGACCGGATGCGCAGCACTTGGAGATGCTGTAGACGAGCTCGAATTTGTTCAGTTCGTCACCGGCCGAGTTGGCCAGGTACATCTCACCAACGAGCTGGACCTTCTTGCCGTTCAGCCCGCGCCACTGCGGGGGGACGTCGCTGACCGTGCCATTCTGCTGGTCGAACGGGAAAGTCACCATCGCCATCAGATTCACCTCGGTGACATCGCCACGCTGCTTGATGCCACCGGTGACGACTTGGTCGACGTACCAGTAAATCGGCGTGCCGACGAGGAATAGCGCGACGATCGAGAAGACGATCAAGCGGACGTTGATCCGCTCGGACAACGGGACTTTGGTGGTCATTTCCATGGTTACACCTATGCTCTGATTCTAGTTTACCGCACTGCGGGCTTCACGCTCGTAACGTCGAGTTCAAACACGCTGACAATGAATTCTTCGTCCTTCTTTTCCTGAACCGTTAACGTGCCCTCGCAGACGATCTCATCGGGAAAATAGCTGACGGCCTGCCCCTTGGGCGTGCGGACCACGACCGTATGCTGCAACGACGGCGGTGAGCCGAAACAACAGGCCAGCAGCGTCGGGACCAATGCAAAGTTGGTCACACGATCCGCGCCGTCCAGGGGAATCATATAGCCGTTCAGTCGAACCTTCGCGCCATTCAGCGTCAGCACGTCTGCAGGAATATTGCCACCCTTGTCACTGTCGTATTCGAAGTTGCCGAGCTGTTTGATCGTCAAATCGACCACTGCCGCGTCGGCCGGGCGTTGATGGACCTTGCGCTTGTCGGGGGCGGTGGGTGGGTCGCCCAGGGTGTTCAACATGGACTTCGGGTCGAACGCCGCTGCCGCCTTAGGGTCGGCAATGTTTTTTTCGCAAACGCGGATGTATTCCTGAATCGCCTGGAACTTGTCAGGCTGACCGGCTTTGGACGCGGCTACCTTCTTCAACATCGGCAGCGCGGTCTTCCACTCACTGTTGGCAAAAGCCTGCATCGCGCGACGCTCGAAGTCGGCCGAGACCGTCGCGGCCGGTTGCGCATCGGCTACCGCGACCGGTTGGGTCGTCTGGGCGACGACGATCATCGGTGTGCCGAGCAGCATCAAGGGAAGGATGTATCGCAAGGCCACGTCCATTCTTACATCACGAGACCACCAAGTTGGTCGCCACCGGTGTCCGATACGCCGCCGCTGCGGGGACCAGGCCAGCCAGGGTCGCCAAGATCACTACGCCTGCCAAGTATAGCAGTTCAGGCGTGCCGATCGTGTGCCAACCGATTCCTTGACCGAGATACGCCATCAGATAGTTCGACCCGATCGCCGCGACGACGTGGCCACCGATCAGCCCGGCTACACCACCGATCAGGCCGATCAGCCCGGCCTCCAGACAGATTAACGCCAACACCTTCCCACGAGTTGCACCCAAGGCCCGCAGAATCGCAATTTCCCGCTTTCTGGCCGCTACCGAGTTGTAAATGCTAACGAGAATCCCCACCGCAGCCACGACCGTAACGAGCCCACTGACGAGCAGCAAAACGAGTGTGCTGCCCTTCATAAATGTATCAAAAAACTCGCGCATCACGCTCGCGGGGTTCACCGCCAAGGCATCGTTGCGGACGAAGAACTTGTACATCAGGTCGCGGACCATCGGCCCACTGTTCTCCGCGCCCCGGCCCTTCACGAGCACCGCCGACAGCACCCAGTCCTTCTTCGGCAGGTGCAGTTCGATGGACCCATCGGCCCGCACGTCGTACGCGTGCGCACCGTGATCGTGACCGGCGTGCGCATCGGGTTCGGCATGGTCGTCGTGATCGTCCGTTGCCGCAGCGGTCGTGCTCGGTGTGGGGGTCGGGCCGTGGTCGTCGTGGTCGTGGTCGTGATCCTCCACGATCGGCTTCGTCGCGGTGGGGGACGGGGTCGCGTGGTCGTGATCGTGATCGTCCGCTGGGTTGTCGCGCGCCGCGTTAGCTGCCTTCTTCCCTTCAAACGCCTCGCGAATTTTCGCCTGCGCTTCGAGCCCCTCCTCGTGGTCGGCGATCGCGTAAAACGTCGGCAACGCGATGAAGATAACACGGTCGACGGCCGTCCCCGTCTTCCTCAACCGCCCGACCACCTTCCACTTCTCCGCGTGCACATCCTCGGCCTGCCCGGGCGCCGGTGTCCCGTGCGTAATATTAAACTCCCCACCGAGCGGCAGGTCCGCAGAGGTCGGGACATCCGACCCGATCACCGCTTCAAACTTGGCCCCGTGGAAGACGCGCCCCTCGGCGATCTCGTACTTGTGGTCCTTGATGTACTCGATCACCTGATCGGCCGGCAGTTTGGTCACACCGTCGTCGTCATACCCGAACATCTTCGGCAGCGTCGCGACGATTCGGTGGTTGCGATAGCTGTCCCCCACCGCGATCGGCACCGCGATCTTCACGTTCCGCCGATGCTCGGTCAGCAGGTCTTCGTAGATCGCGTATGGAATGTTCCCCGGGCTCTGATCGATGTGATAAACCGTGTTCATCACCAACTGCATCGGCGACCCACGGTTGATCCCGACGATCACGTCATACCCAAACTCCGTCTGCCCGAACAGCGACTTCCCCTCCCGATACACAATCAGCACCGCGATCGACAACATCACACCGAGCATGACCGACAACAACGTCAACCACGTGCCCAGCGCACGTTGACGCATGTTTTTCAGGATGATTTGGAAGAGGTTCATAGGGAATATTCATCACAGAGACGCGGAGAAGACGTCAATTAATTTTCTCCCACGAATCGACACGAAGAAAACACGAATAAAAGGCTCTGATCATTCGTGTTTCCTTCGTGCCGATTCGTGGGCAATCCTTCTTCTCTGCGTCTCGGCGTTTCTGCGTCTCTGCGGTGCCAATTGTTTTTACGCGTTCATCGTAACGGCTGTGGGTTTCGTCGCCGCTTTGTTCAGTTCAAACAGGTTCACCACCCGCGGGAACTGGGACGTGATCTGCAAATCATGACTGACGAGCACCAGACTGGCGTTCACTTCCGTCGACAGTTTTTTGATGAGGTCCAGCGCCTGCTGCGCGCTGACCGAGTCGAGCGACCCGGTTGGTTCGTCCGCCAGCACCAGCTTGGGCCGGTTCGCCAGTGCCCGCGCGATCGCGACGCGCTGCTGTTGGCCGACCGACAGTTTGGCCGGCCGATAGTCCATCCGGTCGGTCAGTCCCACTTCGTCCAACAGATGCTTCGCCCACCCCGCGTCGGCGGGCCGCCCGGTGAAGCTCATGCCGAGCAGCACATTCTCCAACGCGGTGAATCCAGGCAGCAGATGGTGCGTCTGAAAGATGAACCCAAGATTCCGCCCGCGAAACACGTCGCGGGCGGCTTCGGACAGGCTTGCGATGTCGGTCGTCTTGCCGTCGATGGCAAAAACAATCTCACCCGCATCCGGCGCGAGAATGCCCGCGATCAGGTTCAACAGCGTCGTCTTCCCCGACCCGCTGGACCCCACGAGCGCCACCTGCTCACCGTCGCCCACCGAAAAGTCATGCACGTCGATCACCGGCACCGCCACCCCGTCGGGCGACGCGTAGGCCTTGCGAACGTTCTTCAAATGAATGGCCACCGATCGCCACCTCTCCCAAATCTCGCCCCGCGTACTGTATAGAGGAACCACCCTCCACACGCAACAAAGTTGCAGATGGGAGCGCGGTTGGGAACCCTTAACGCACTTAACTCGATTTCTGCACCCACCCGGCACGATCGCCCCACCCAGCCCCGCTTATTATCTTCGGCTCGCCTCACCGTTTGGCGCCGTGGCGCGAGCGCTCCGCCGTCCCATGGGTGGCCCGCCCGTGTCTTCGCACATTCGTTGTTAGAACAAGGAAATCACGGGCGGGCCGCCCGTGGTGCGGGCAGAGCACTGCGATGAAAAGTCGACCCCACCCCGGCGTGTTTTTCCCTTCACGCCGGGGTGGTACGACAGTTGTAGTTCGTAGCAAGGCGGCGCGACGGCTTTCGCGAATCGCGCCACCGGAATCCTGTCGAACCGTCACGCCGCGATCTTCATCCCTTCCTCGTTCGCCGACACGCCACCAAACTGCAGGCGGGTCGTCACGGGCATGGAGACCGGTCCGGTGTCACCGCGACGCGAGCACCAGGCGGCGCACAGCCAGACCTGTGCCCCGGCCGCCACCTCGTCACCGAACGTCACGGAAAAGACATCACGTGTAGCCGAGCCGCAAAATTCCCAGAGCGCCGGGTCGGTCGGGTATTCCGCGCCGACGAACGAGTACACGTAAGCCGACACGGCCTGAGCGATTTTTCGCCGTTTCGTCGACGACGTCGGGTCGAAGATCGACAACTGCGCGGTGCGGCCCGAGACCGACTTCACCGCCGTCGCCGGCGCGACCGTGATCGGACTAACCGGCGTGTTGTTCGTCTTCCTGGGCTTCACACCGAGCAGCAACTTGTTCGAGTCGCTGATATCGGGGTAGAAAAAGGGACATCCAGAATGCCATTCACTTAAGCCCCAAAAATGGCGTGCTCAACTGTGATCATCGAGTCAGGATGCGGTTTCCGGGGTCTGCAAATCGCTTAAGTGAATGGCATTCGGGACATCCAGAATATCCTGCCCCTCCTGCGACGGGCGTCACCCGTGATGCGGCGTTGCCACTACAATTTTCAGATATGCCTAGCACGTTCTTTGCTTCCACGGTTGGGCTGGGTTGCCGGATTGTTCGGTAACCAGCTGAGTCAGATGTGTCCCGCACGGGACGGAAGGAATCGGTTATGGCAGAGATTTATTCGGCAGGCAGCGCGTCAACGGTGGTCACTCCGACCTACGGGCACCGCCTTTCGTGGGGAGCGATCTTCGCGGGGCTGGTGACGGCGTTGGGGGTGATGGTGTTGCTGTCGGTGCTGGGGTTGGCCGTCGGGCTGTCGTCGGTCGACAGTGACGATCAGCCGGGAAACTTCGGACTGGGCGCGGGTATCTGGGGCGGTATCTCGGCGTTGATCGCCTTCTTTGTTGGTGGTTGGATGGCCGGATGGGCGCGGCCCACAGGCCATACGGCCGGTGGGTTGACCCAAGGCGTCGTGATGTGGATGGCCGCGATCGTCCTGCTGGTCTATATGCTCGCCGGTGGCGTGGGCTCTCTGTTGCGCACGGCCGGAAACGTGGCGGCAACCGGTGTGCAAGCGGCTGGCGCGTCGGCCAACGCGGTGGCAGATGACCCGCAGATGCGACAGGAAGTTACTGCTGCCACCCAGGAAGTGACGGACCAGGTGCAGAGCACCATCGAGCAGGCACGCCAGAAGGTGACCCCGCAGAACGTCGAACGTGTCGCCGACGCCGCCGCCGGTGGCGCCTGGGGCGCGTTGATCTCCCTGCTGCTCACTCTGGGCGCATCCGCCGCCGGGGGATACGTCGGGGCCAACGCCGACCGACCCGACGCTCGGACGATTCGTCGGGATTAACACCGTCACCCCGCCGCAAGCGGACGAGATGGACGAGGATTGGGGACATTTCTTATTTTCCTTCGCGCTGGGCGCAAATAAGAAATGTCCCCTCCTCTGTTGGCATTCCTGCCTTCGGAGACGTCGCGTCGGTCACCGTGAACCCGCCGCCGGCGGCACGTCCTGCGACGCAATGTACGCATTGATTATCTTGTCGGTCTCCCTAAGCGCACACGTATCCCCGCGAAAGTCGTCATCACCGTGGTCATGCGACAACGACTCACGATCCTCAATTTCCTCGTCGGGGAGAACGACCATGGCCAAATGAGATCACTTTGCAAATCGCTTTAACTTCCAGCTCAGCCGCTTGCCCGCGATTTTTGGCGCCCAGAGATGCCACCTTGTCGGCACCGAGGATGACGGATATCCACAGATACGGAACGAGCTGAGCAGGCCGCAAGCTCCCACGCAATCAACAGAATGGGTTAAAATACTCGCTCACTCACCGGCCGCGTTTTCAACCCTTTGGTTTGGTACGAAGCGCATCCCGCATACCCCGCCTGGTCTTGAAACAATTCCGCGTGACGCGTGCCGTCGATCTTGTAGCAGTCGACGGCTACATAATGCAATTGCACGGCGCGGCGTCCCACCGCCGACTGGTTCGCGGGCGTGCCGTGGTGAAGCAGGCCACTAAAAAGTAACGTCCCCCCCGGCTTCAACGGCACGACCCAGTCGTTGTCGATGTCAATCTCTTCGTCCGGCAACTGACAGTCGCGGTCGTGGTAGTGCGCCTTGGGTCCCTTCAAATGCGACCCTGGAATTACGTGCATGCAGCCGTTCTCAGGCGTCGCTTCGTCCAGCGCCGTCCACGTGCCGATCACCCCGCCCAGCGGTTCGTATAGAAAATACGCCGTGTCCTGATGCCACGGCTTTTCCCGCCCGATGTGCGGCGGCTTGAGCAACGCCATGTCCTGCACCATGTTCAACTCGCGTCCGAGCAACCGCTGCATGATCCGGTGCATTAGCACGTGGTTGGCCATCGCGCCAAGACGCTGATCGAAGTCGCAAAATTTCATCAGCTTGCGAACGTACGGTTCACGCTGCCGGCCGTCGAGGCTTGAGACGTCGACGCCCGCTTCAAACTCGACGCCCGTAAATGCCGGATTCCCCCCGCCGATCAGATGCGACAATCCCGCCTTCGCGTCTTCCAACTCGGCGGGCGTGAAGAGGTTGTCGACTGCTAAAAATCCCTGCTCGTGATAATGACGCACATCCGCGTCGGTGACCTGGTCCGGGTGCGCGACCGCAACATGTACGCGGTCGCTGCAATACAGACGCTTGGCAATTTCGACGGAACCGAGTGCGGTAAGGCTCATTTTATTTCTCTCAGGTTGAAATCCAACACCGGCGGTCGGGGCGTCGTCTGGTAACTCCAACGACCGTCCGACTACCCTCACACAATAGACACCACAAACGCTGGATCGGCCATGCGGGAATGCTGGAAAATTTTGTGTTTTTCCGCTTTAATGTGCGACGATGAACATCTCATTATCAGCCGTCCGAATCGGCCCTTGCGGCACCGTACTTTGTGAACCGCAATGGAGTTGGGCCCCCACGTTGCAGAACTTTGTCGATTTTGACCTCTGGTTCATCTGGGCGGGTCGCGGGACGATGCGGACGGTCGATGAAACGATCGATCTTTTTCCCGGCCGCATATTTTGTCTTCGACCGCGCACGTTCTACTCGGCCACGCACGACCCGGCGCGCCGGCTGGGCGTCTGTTACCTGCATTTTGATTTTCTAACACCTGACCGGAGCGTGACGACTCCACCAGTCAAAAACCTCCCGCCGCATCACTGTGTGCTGGGCGACGTGGCGATGAACGAGGGGTTGTTGCGACTGGCGGTGGACGACGTGCACAGTGGGGTTGCCGCACGAGTGGCGCGGGCTTCGCAGGTGTTGTCGATGGTGCTGACGTCGATGACGATCGAAGCGAGCGCCGCTCACGCCCCACCGCGCGAGCGCGCGTACCGAGAGGCTGTAGCGTCGGTCATGCGCCGCGTTCGTGAAAACCCAGGCCAGATGGCCAGCGTCGACGAACTGGCCGACCACGCCGGGTACGGCGTCGACCACTTCGGCCGCATCTTTCGCCAGATTGCCGGCGTCACGCCAAAGGAATTTGCCATCCGCGTCCGACTCGACCGCGCCCGCCACCTGCTCCGTGACAGCGCGATGAGCGTCGAAGCCATCTCCCGCTCCCTCGGCTACGCGGACGTCTTCTTCTTCTCAAGACAATTCAAACAACGCGCCGGCCTCTCACCGACGCAGTGGCGCAAACGGGGACAGGAACCTGC
>JBBRHE010000015.1:0-30350 GCA_038223165.1 Tepidisphaerales bacterium | reverse complement strand
GACCGCCATCGGTTGCGTCAGCGCCTGCGCGGGTTGGAACGGTCTTCAATTGAAGGAAAGCGCGTCGACGACCCTCTGGCAGGTATCGCGGTGGAGATCGACCGATCCGTCGAACGAGTGACCCAACGGCGGGCGCTTGTCCCTCAAACAATTGTCTATGACGAACTTCTACCGATCGTCCAAAAGCGCGACGAGATCGCCACGGCGATTCGCGACAACCAGGTCGTCATCCTCTGCGGTGAAACAGGCAGTGGGAAGACGACCCAGTTGCCGAAGATCTGCCTGGAACTGGGCCGCGGGGTAAGCGGTCTGATCGGGCACACGCAACCTCGCCGCGTCGCAGCGCGATCGGTCTCCCAGCGGATCGCCGACGAGCTAAATCGGCCGTTGGGGCAGATCGTCGGCTACAAGGTTCGGTTTAACGACAGAACGTCCACCGACACGCTCGTGAAGGTGATGACCGACGGCATCCTGCTGGCCGAGACGGCCGGTGATCGTTTTCTTGAACAGTACGACACGATCATCATCGACGAAGCCCACGAGCGCTCGCTGAACATCGACTTTCTGCTCGGCCACCTCGCGCAGCTGTTACCGAAGCGGCCGGACCTGAAACTGATCGTCACGAGTGCCACGATCAATCCACAACTGTTCAGCAAGCATTTTGGTGATGCGCCAATCATCGAGGTCTCCGGGCGGACGTACCCGGTCGAGGTGCGTTACCGCCCGATCATCGCCGACGACATCGACGCTGCCGACGAGCAAGAGATGAGCGCGCTACTGTCTGCGGTCGATGAGGTCTGCCGCGAGGGGCCGGGTGACGTGCTGGTCTTCCTGACCGGTGAGCGAGACATTCGCGAGACCGCCGAGGAACTGCGCAAGCACCATCCGCCGGACACCGAGATCCTGCCACTGTACGCCCGCTTGAGTGCCGATGAACAAATGCGCGTCTTCCAGCCCCATCAGCGGCGGCGCATCGTGCTTTCGACGAACGTCGCCGAGACATCACTGACGGTGCCGGGCATCCGGTACGTCGTCGATACGGGTTTTGCGCGCATCAGCCGATACAGCCCGCGCAACAAAGTTCAGCGGTTGCCGATTGAACCCATCAGTCAAGCGAGCGCAAATCAGCGTAAGGGCCGGTGTGGCCGTATCGGACCCGGTGTGTGTGTGCGGCTGTATTCGGAAGAGGACTTCGAGAACCGCCCGGCGTTCACCGAGCCGGAGATCCTGCGCACCAACCTCGCAAACGTCATCCTGCAGATGAAGGCGCAGCGGCTGGGTGAGATCCAGAGCTTCCCGTTCGTCGAACCGCCCGACTATCGGCAGGTGAAGGATGGCTATCAGACACTCCACGAACTGGGTGCCGTCGACGAGTCCAACCAATTGACGCAGACCGGTAGCGACATCGCCAAGCTGCCCGTCGACCCACGCATTGCCCGAATGGTGCTGGAAGCAACGCACGAGCATTGCCTGACGGAAGTGCTCATCATCGCAGCAGCGCTCAGCGTTCAGGACCCGCGCGAGCGACCGCTCGACCAGCAGCAGGCTGCGGACGAGGCGCATCGGCAGTGGAAGGATGAGAAGTCCGACTTCCTCTCGCTCGTGACGCTCTGGCGATTCTTTCACGAACAGTCGGACAAACTTTCGCACAGCAAGCTGCGCAAGGCGTGCAAGCAGAATTTCCTTTCCTACGTGCGCATGCGGGAGTGGCGCGATGTTTACCAGCAGCTTCACGCGCAAGCGAGCGACTTCGGCCTTCGGTTCAACGAACGGCCGGCGCGTTACGACGAAGTCCATCGCGCATTGCTGTCCGGGCTATTGGCGAACGTCGGCACGAAGTCGGACACGCACGAATACGAAGGGCCGCGCGGGATCAAATTCAGTGTGTTTCCGGGGTCGGCCTTGTTCAGCGTCAAACCCCGCTGGGTCATGGCGGCCGAGATTGTACAGACGACGAAGCTCTACGCACGTACCGTCGCGAGCATTCAACCCGAATGGATCGAACGACTCGCGACGCACCTTGTGAAGAAGACCTATTTCGAGCCGCACTACTACCGCGGTGGCGCGAGCGTGTCTGCCAACGAACGGCAGGCGCTGTACGGCTTGGTCATCGTCCCTAAGCGGCGTGTGCATTATGGTCCGATCGAGCCGAAGATCTCGCGTGAAATCTTTATTCAGGCAGCGCTCGTCGAAGGACAATACGAGAACCAGGAACCCTGGCGGCGGCATAACGATCAGCTCGTACGCGACATAGAACTGCTTGAGGCCAAAGCCCGCCGAAAGAACCTGCTGACCGACTCGGCCAGCCGCTTCGCGTTCTACGACGCCCGTGTGCCGCAGGGAATCTATAGCGGCAAACTATTCGAAGAATGGCGGCGCACCGCAGAGCACGCGAATCGACGGACGCTGTTTATGACTTTGGACGACCTGATCGTCCCCGGCGCTCAGCCCATCTCGTCCGACCAGTTTCCAGACGAGATCGTTGTCGACGGTCTGACGTTGCACTTGGATTATGTCTTCGAACCGAGCGACCCTGCGGACGGTGTGACGGTAATCGTTCCACTGGCGGCGCTGAACCAGTTGTCCCCCAACCCGCTGGACTGGATGGTGCCGGGCCTGCTCGTCGACAAGATCGAAGCGATGATCCGCCTGCTGCCCAAGCAGTTGCGCGTGAAGCTGATACCGGCCCCCGACTTCGCCAGGCGTGTCGCCCCACTGTTGATGGCCAGATTCCGCCAAGGGTCGTTTCGTGACGCGATCGCGTGGGAATTGGGCAAGATTGTCGGCGAAGTCGTCCCAACCGTGAGTTGGTTGGATCACCAGTTGCCCGATGCGTTGCGCATGAACGTTCGCGTCATCGACGACACCGGAAAGGTCCTCGGCCAAGGTCGCGACCTGCTCGAACTTCGCGAACGGCTCGCCACCGCCATCGCGACGTTGATCCGAGAATTACCGTCATCCACCTTCAACCGCGACGGCATCAAATCTTGGGATTTCGGAGACCTGCCCGAGCGGATCGAGATCGACCGGCCGGGCATTCGCCTCGTCGCGTTCCCTGCGATTGTGGATGAGGGCAACAGTGTTTCATTGCGATTGATGGATTCGGCTGAAAAGGCCAAGGCGGCGTCACACCTGGGTCTGAGGCGGCTGTTTCTGATCGATTTTCGAGAAGAGCTCAGTCGTCAGGTAAGCGGGCTGGCAGACTTGGGGCAGACGGCGTTGCTGTATGCTCCGTTGGGCAGTGCACAGGACCTGAAAGTCGAGGTCCGTACGTTGATCGCCGACCGATTGCTGTTCGCCACCGGTGAGGAGATTCGCACGTCCGACGAATTTCGACGCCGGATCGAGAAAGCGTGGAACGACCTCGTTCCTGTTTCGCTGGAAGCATGGCGATTCGTTCGGCAGACACTTCAGGAGTTTCAGACCGTCTCGGTGCTGTTGTCCAAGCCCGTCGCCGAGCCATTGCAACCGTCTGTGCTGGCGATGCGACGCGGTGTGACGGCGCTGGTGCGAAAGGATTTCATTTCCACAACACCTTACGATTGGTTGCGTCAGCTCCCCCGACTCGTCAAAGCCTACGCCGTCCGCCATCGAAAACTGCTGGACCATGGACTGGCAAAAGATCGGCAGAGCTCGTCAGTTTTAGATCCTCTTACCCGGGAGTATACCGAGCTCAACAATAGCGTGTCCGACCGAGTGCAACTGCGTTGGATGCTCGAGGAATTGCACGTATCACTCTTTGCACAAGAGCTTAAGACGTCCATCCCGATTTCTACACAGCGAGCGCGACAGCAGTTTCAGAAAATATATGGATTGTCGTGACTTATGTCTGCCGATTACCCTTAAATTCGCTACAATCGGCATCTATGGAAAACGGTGATCTGGCGTAACAAATTACCGTTTGGGGCGTCTGGATTATGGGGCCTGTCCGACTAATCGTCACTAAACCACGGACAGGCTCGTGGGTCAGTTTATTGGGCGTCGAAATTCAACGCTTTCTGACGATTCCGAGTTGATTTGAGCCGTATAATAGAGTTGTCGGGTCGCGTGGGTGCGTGAACTGACAGCCGTAGTGGATTTCCACAGAGGGAAGTATTCGTGTCTACCCAGAATTTGAAGAACGTCCGGTTGCGCCGGGCTATTGCCAGCGTTGTTGAGAAGCTTGAAGAGCGCCGCCTGATGGCGAGCCAGCTCCCGTACACGCTCGACTTCGACGTGGAAAAAGGTGGGATTCTCGACAAGGACGGTCAGGGGACCGGCTTCACGTCCGTTCAGGTAATGAACGACGGCACGCAGTACCAGCCTTCGCAGATTGACCTGCAGACGGTGACCGGCGTCCTCAAGTTGACCGCCAAGGGCACGGCCACGGCAGGGTCGAACTATGACGGTGACAGCTCGCTGAAGAACGGATTGGAGACTTCGTTTGACGCCTCGGCGGCCGGGGGCTTCACGATGAGCGTGCGGCTTAAGGGCCCGCTGACCAACTTTAACTTCAACAACAACCAGGCCGGCATCACGTTCGGCGTCGACCAAGACAACTACGTTAAGCTGGTCGCGACCAATATCAGCGGTGGCAACTACGTCCAATTCGTTGACGAGACGAAAACGGGTTCGAGCTACACGCACTCCATCTCGCTCGCTAACTCTCTGTACAACATCGGGCCGTTCAACGCGGTCGAGTCGCTGGACCTGATCCTCGTCGGTGACCCGGCGAGCGGGAAGGTCTCGGCGTTCTATCGCGTGAATGATGGCCCACAGGTGAAGGTGGCGGCCGAGCTAACGCTGACCGGCACGAAGAAGACTGCCTTCTTCAACACTGAAGCCAAGGCCGGCCTCATCGTCATCAAGAAGAGCAACAACTCACCAGATTTCACGGCGACGTTCGACCGGTTTGAGATCACCGCCGGCACACCGCTAACCAACCGCCCCGCCGTCATCGCGACGCGTCCGTCGAACACCGACACGGGTGTGTCGCCCGACGCGTTCGTCGCTGCCGACATCAACCTCCCTACTCCGGGCAAGGGTGTCGACAGCACGACCCTGACCAGCGACAGTGTGCGCCTGTACCGCACCAGCGACCACCAGTTGGTCAACGCCGTGCTCAACACCGACGCCGCCGGTGGCTCGATCGTGCTTCAGCCAACCGATTCGCTCGACCCGAATACCTCTTACACGTTCGAGATCAACGACCTGTTGAAGGACACGAACGGCGCTGGCTTCCTGCCGTACACGATGTCGTTCACGACCGGTCAGGTGACCGCGCAACCGGACTCGTCGATCGCGTTCGAGAAGATCACGCTTAACACTGCAGCCGGTCAGAAGTTCACCGGTGTGTCGATGGGGCCCGACGGCAAGCTTTACGCCAATACCGACTCGGGTGACATCTACCGTTGGTCGATCAACGCAGACGGCACGCTCGGCGCCGCGCAGGTGATCACGACGATCAAGACCGCCAACGCGGGCGCTCCGCGCCTCGTTAGTGGTGTCGCGTTCGACCCGACGTCCACCGCGGGCAACCTGGTCCTGTGGGTTGTTCATAGCGACTACGCCCAGCAGAACGCAACCGACTACAGTGGCAAGATCACGCGCCTGACCGGCGCGAACCTGCAGACCGCCGCCGACGCCGTTATCAACTTGCCGCGCAGCACCGGTGACCACACGAGCAATCAGCCCGTGTTCGGCCCGGACGGCAAGATGTACTTCCAGCAGGGTTCCAAGACCGCCATGGGCGCGCCCGACAACGCCTGGGGTCTGCGCGAAGAGTCGATCCTGAGCTCGGCGATTCTGCAGATCGATACGGTTGCGTTGAACACGCGCCTTAACAACGCCCAGGGTTCGATTAACGTGCTCACGACCGATGCGGGTGGCACGTACAATCCGTACGCTGCCGGTTCACTGGTCAAGCTGTACGCCACGGGCGTTCGCAACGCGTACAACATCTTCTGGCACAGCAACGGGCACCTGTACGCCCCGACCAACGGCTCGGCCGCCGGTGGCGCGCTCCCGGCGACCGCTACGACGCCGGCCATTCCGAAGAACAACCAGACGCAGGACGACTGGCTGTACGATGTCGTCGAAGGTGGCTATTACGGTCATCCGAACCCGTCGCGCGGCGAATTGGTCGCCCACGGTGGCAACCCGACCGCCGCAGTCGATGCCAACGAGATCGAAGCCTACCCGGTCGGCACGCAACCGGCAGCGAACTACATCCCGCCGGCGTTCGTGTTCGGGAAGAACTATTCGCCCAACGGCGCGCTCGAATACAAGAGTGAAACGTTCGGAGGCGCCCTCAAGGGCAAGATGCTCGTCGTCCGTTACAGCGGTGGTGACGACATCCTCGTGCTCGACGTGAACGCCAACGGCACCATCGGCGCGGCCCAAAGTGGCTTGGCCGGCATGACGCACTTCACCGACCCGCTCGACGCGGTCGAGAACACTGCCACCGGCTTCCTGTACGGTGCCGAATACGGTGGTTCGCGCATCACTCTGCTGCGCCCGATTACGCCTGGCGCGAACATCAACGTCACCAAAAACACCTACTACTTCAACGACATCAGAGGTGACGGCGCGGCCGCCGTCGCCCAGACGATCAAGATCACGAACACTGGCACCCAGCCATTGGCGTTGACGAGTGATGGTCTGACCATCGGTGGCGTGCATGCCAATCAGTTCACGTTCATCAACAAGCCCTCGCTGCCGCGCACGATCGCGCCCGGCGCGAGCTTGAACGTGCAGATTGCGATGAACGCCAGCTCGACCGGTCTGAAGACGGCCACGTTGACGATTAAGAGTAACGACCCCGACCAACCGAACACGATCATCGACCTGCGAGGCATCGGCACGACCGGCACCGGTGGTCAGAACGAGCCGTCGCTGCAGGCAATATTGAACCTGTACAACATTCCGATCGCCACGGGCGACGCGAACCCTGCCAACACCGATCTGTACAACGCAAACGAGCCTCTGGGTGCCAATGACGAAGCCTTCGGGATGGAACGCCTGCAGAAGGCAGATGTCGGTCCGATCACCATCACCCCACTGGCGGTGATGGGCGTTGCAACCAACCCGTCGCTGCGCTTTGGTTTCTATGAAGCGGGCACCGGTGGCATCAAGACCGAGTTGTTCACGGTTCCAACGGCCACCGCTCAGAGCGTCAACCCGACGATCGAAGGCCTGCTCTCGTTCGACCCGGGCGCCAAGAGCTTTGGTCTCTACACGACCTGGCCAAACTTCAAGGCGGCCAACGGCACTGACCTGCGCGACGTGTTCAGCGAAGATCAGCTTAACAAGGGCTGGGATTCGGCCAGCCCGCACAAGTACCGTTTCTACCAGATGAAGAACGCCGACGGCTCGGTCGTGCCGAACACGTTCGTGGTGGCAGTCGAGGAGTTCAACGCCGGCTTTGACAGCAACGACATCGTCTTCGTCATCTCCAACGTCAGGGCAGCCGCTGCCGGACCGGAGATCGGTTACGAGAACCTTGACGCCATCGGATTCGCCAACTGGATGGCGTTTAACCGCGTCGAGCAGAAGAACACGACGACACCGGACGTCACGCACGACCTCGGCACACTGCGCCTCCGCAATACTGGCACGCAGGACCTGGTCATCAACCAGGTGACGGCCACGACCGGGTGGACGGTGCTCAACCCACCGACCCAGCCGCTGGCACCGGGCGCGACGTACGACCTTCAGGTGAAGTTCGTCGCAGCGCCCAGCACTGTGATCAGGACGGGCATCCTCTCGATCCAGTCCAACGACGCCGACGAGCCGACGCTCGACATCAAGCTCGGTGGCTTCTCGCAGATCAAGTCCGAGAGCAACGAAGAGCCCTTGCTCCCGCAGATCGTCGCGGCCTTCGGGTACTCGACGAAGATCGTCAACATCGGCCAAAGCCTCGACAACGGTGGCAAGCTCGAGGCGGTTGGCGACGAGATTCTCAGCCAATACTGGCAGCGCGCCGATTCGCACCAGGAGATCCAGGTGCGCCAGTTGGCCGCTTTCCACACGCAGGGCAACACCGCCACGCTCGGCTGGTACGCCAAGGGTGGTGGCGCGACCAACATCCTCACGCACGACCGTACGGAAGGTCAGTCGTTTCTGCCGCACAAGTCGGGGACGAACTACGCGACCGACGGCTTTGCCAAGTTCAACACGACCTCGGTGTTCGGCATTAAGATTGACGGTGAACGCAGCGACTGGACGCAGAACTTCCAGGAAGGCACTGACGCTCAGTACGGCCACCACCTGCGCTTCTGGATCGCCAAGGACCAGGCAGGCAACGTCATCCCGAACACGTACATCGTTGCGATGGACTACTCGGGCGCGTCGTTCACCAACTTCGACTTCCAGGACAACGTCTACGTTATCAGCAACATCAAGCCCGAAGCGCCCACGGCCGTCACCGGTCTGACGGCGACGGGCAGTGGTGGTGGCATTGCGCTCGACTGGGCCGACCACGCCGGTCGCAACCTGGCCGGGTTCAATGTCTACCGCAGCACAGTGTCGAACGGCACGTTCACAAAGGTGAACACGGTGCCCATCACGGCATCGGAGTACAACGACACGCTCGCTCCGTCGGGCGCAACGTCGTTCTACAAGGTCTACGCAGTCGACATTTTCCGTACCGAGTCAGCGGCCGCAGCGACCAGCGCGTTGCGTACCGTCGACTCGACCCCACCGGCAAACGTTACAGGTCTCGCGGCCGTCGGTAGCGCCAGCGGCATCGCGCTGACGTGGAACGCCAATGTCGACGCCGACCTGGCTGGTTACAACATCTACCGAAGTGATTCGGAGAACGGCACGTTCATCAAGTTGAACGGCGCGGCGGTCCCGACCGCATCGTACAACGACGTGAACGCCCCTTCGGGTGTCACGAGCTTCTACCGCGTCAAGGCGGTCGATACCTCAAGCCTCGAGTCGAGCGTGTCGGCGACTGCTAACGCCGTCCGCACGCTGGACACCACCGCGCCGACCGCGCCGGCCGGTGTCATTGCGACCGGTTCGACCGGTGGCATTTCACTCGACTGGTCCGACAATACCGAGCCCGACCTGGCCGGTTACAACGTCTACTTCTCGACGTCCGCCGGCGGTGGCTTCACGAAGTTGAACACGTCACTGAACATCGGGTCGTTCTACACGCACTCGACAGCACCGGCGAACGTGACAAGCTACTACCGCATCACCGCGGTCGACACGAACGGCAACGAGTCGCCGTTCTCCAGTGGCAGCGCCGTCCGCCTGGACGGTGTCCCACCGGCAGCCCCGACGGGCCTCGGCGCGACCGGTTCCACCGCGAGCATCACGCTCGACTGGGCCGACAACGCTGAGCCTGACCTGGCCGGGTACAACATCTTCCGCTCCGACTCGGCCAACGGCACCTACGTGAAGATCAATGCGTCGCTCGTGACGAGCAGCGCGTTCAGCGACACGCAGGCCCCGGTCAACGCGACGAGCTTCTACTACGTCGTCGCCGTCGACAGCTCGGGCAATGTCTCGGCCTTCAGCGCAACCGCCAACGCCAATCGCCCGGGCCCGACCGTTAACGGAACCATCCGGCAGAATGCCGGCGGAACGACGTTCCTCGACACCACTGGCGAGACATGGGAAGCCGATACGGGCTTCACATCGACCAACTCCACGTTCGGCAGCACCCTCAACACGAACGCGATCGCCAACACGGATGAAGATGCCCTCTACTCCAGCTTCCGCTGGGGCGTCAGCTTCAAGTACACCAAAACTGGCATCGCCAATGGTGACTACCAGTTGAAGCTGCATTTTGCCGAGACGAACTACACGGCGAACAACAAGCGCAAGTTCAACGTGTTCGCCGAAGGCACACAAGTTCTGACGAACTTCGACGTTCACTCCGCTGCGGGTGGTGCCAACCGGGCGGTGGTCCGCACGTTCAACGTGACGATCGCTGATGGCAAGCTTGATCTGTCATTCATCGGAACCCTGGCCTCGGCCATGGTCTCGGCGATCGAACTGGTTCCGGTAAACGTCTCGGGCCCTGTGGTCCCTGCCGCCCCAACTGGTTTGGGCGCGACGGCCGCTTCCAGCAGCCAGATCAACCTGGCGTGGACCGACAACGCGTCCAACGAGACGGGTTACCTGATCGAGCGCTCGACCGATGGCACGAACTTCACGAACGTGACGACCGTGGCTGCCAACAGCACCACGTACAGCAACACGGGCCTGTCGGCGTCGACGGCGTACTTCTATCGCGTGACCGCAGTGGGTTCACCGACCAACTCGGCCACGTCGAACGTCGCGACAGCGACCACGCCAGCGACACCTGTCGAAGCACCCGCTGCCCCGACGAGCCTCGTCGCCAGCGCGATCTCGAGCGTTGCGATCAACCTGACGTGGGCCGACAATGCGACCAACGAGACGGGTTACCGCGTTGAACGTTCGACCGACGGCACCAACTTCACGACCGCCGCCACGCTTGGGGCCAATGTGACGACGTATGGTGACAGTGGCCTGACGGCCTCGACGCAGTACTTCTACCGCGTCATCGCACTGGGCAGTTCGGTCAACTCGGCTGCGTCAAACGTCTCCAGCGCGACGACGCAGACCCCGACCGTCGGCACGACGGTTCGACAGAACGCCGGCACGACGACGTTCGTTGACACGGCTGGCAACACGTGGGAAGCCGACACCGGCTTCTCGTCGACCAACAGCACGTTCGGCACGACCGTGAACAGTGTGGCGATTGCCAACACCGAAGACGATGGGCTTTACTCCAGCTTCCGCTGGGGTGTCAGCTTCAACTACACCAAGACCGTGCCGAACGGTGACTACCAGTTGAAGCTGCACTTTGCCGAGACGAACTACACGCTGAGCAACAAGCGCAAGTTCAACGTGGTCGCCGAGGGCACGCAGGTGCTGACGAACTTCGACGTCTTCGCAGCCGGGGGTGGTGCTGCTCGTGCGGTCGTGCGCACGTTCAACGTGACGATCACCGATGGCAAGCTGGACCTGTCGTTCATCGGAACCCTGGCCTCGGCCATGGTCTCGGCGATCGAACTGGTGCCTGCTGCCCAGCAAACACCGACGACCCCGGCGGCCGCGACTGGCCTGTCGGCGACGGCAATCTCGAGCAGCCAGATCAACCTGGCGTGGACGGACAACGCGTCCAACGAGACCGGCTATCGCGTCGAGCGTTCGACTGACGGCACCAACTACACGACGCTCGCGACCCTCGGCGCCAACGTGACCAGCTACAGCAACACCGGCCTGAACGCCTCGACTCAGTACTCGTACCGCGTCGTGGCAGTAGGCAGCGCGTCCAACGCAGTGGCGTCCAACGTCGCCGTCGCGACGACGCTGGCATCTACACCGGCGGTCGGTACGACCCTCCGCATCAACGCGGGTGGAACGGCGTACACCGACTCAAACGGGGTCTCGTGGTCGGCTGATACCGGCTTCAGCACCAGTGAGTCCAAGGGTGACGTCCTGGCCGTGAACAACACGACCGACGACCGGCTTTTCTATCAGCGTCGTTTCGCCAACGACTTCACGTTCTCGACTCCGGTTGCGAACGGGAACTACACGCTCAAGCTGTTCTTCGTCGAGACGTTCTACTCGACGACCGGCTCGCGCATCTTCAACGTGTCGGCCGAAGGCGTGCAGGTCATTACCAACCTCGACCTCGTCGCCGAGGCGGGCAAGCTCAACCCGGTCACCAAGACGTTCAACGTCACGGTCGCCGACGGCAAACTCGACCTGCGGTTCTTCAGCAACGTGGAAAAGGCGATCATCTCAGCCATCGAGCTGACGCCCGCCACCTAGGAGCGGCCGCTACGAATCGCCGATTCGCACAAACCTCTGTGCACCCCGATTGGACCGGAACGCGCAACGTTCCGGTCCTTTCGTTTGCCCCCTGTCAGCGAGAGCCATTTCGGTACCGTCTGCCTTATAACCCTCCCACTCGAGCGCCAAGACGGGCAGCCTGCTGCACGATACTGGAAGTACCGCGTTCGACACGTCCGATAACTCCATCTAAATGGCGTTCCAAGTAATCGACATCACACGCCGACGCGGGCGGAAGACGCGCGCCAACAGTATTATTTTCGCGGACGTGATTTGGTGGCTATACCCGCCGTTCGGATGAGACTCGCGGCGCGACTGGGTACAGGTGCGTTACGGGTGTCGCGATCGTTTTCGTTGCGCGAATCGGCAACATTTTTGCCAGTGGACCGAAACGCAGAATCCAGGCACGCTGTAGTATTCTCCATATGTGCATCGCCCGAATTCGCGCCCGCTCTTTCACGCTCCTGGTCATCCTCATCGCTTCTTTTGGGTTGCCGGTTGGCCGGTAATCGGCTCACCGAAATGTGGGCCCTCGCGACCGGGTGAACCGCAGCGTTTTCCTGTAAACTCCTGGTGGGTGTGCCGAGCGCTAAGCACACCTGCGCGTATGGTCGATCCATCTGTCACCTCGTTCGTTTCCCGTGCCGGTCAAAAGCTCGAGCACGCGCTGGCAACCTTTGCGATGGACGTGTCGGGGCTCGTCTGCGCCGACCTCGGTTCCAATACGGGTGGCTTCACCGACTGCCTTCTCAAACGCGGCTCGACCAAGGTCTATGCGGTCGATACCGGGTATGGCGTGCTCGACTGGAAGTTACGCAAGGACCCCCGTGTCGTCGTGATGGAACGGACCAACGCTATGCACGTCGTCTTGCCCGAACCCGTCGGGTTTGTGTGCATCGACGTCGCATGGACCCGCCAACGGAACATCCTGCCCGCGGCCCGTAAGCTGTTGAGCCCAATTGGTGAGGTCGTCACCCTGGTCAAGCCGCATTACGAGGCCCCTGCGGGCCTGCTCCGGGGTGGGGTTTTGCCCGAGTCGGACCTTTCTGCCGTCATCACGACCGTGTCTGTGGACATCGAAACCGCGGGGTTCACGATTGTGGAAACCGTCCTTTCGCCGATAAAGGGAGCTAAGGGGAATACCGAAGTCCTATTTAGGATCCGGCCGACACCCGACTTGCGGAAAGTTGAGGCGTCCCCATGAGCCTGAAGGACGGGTCGGAGAACATGGATTTTAGCCCCCCGCGTCGCGAAAAGGCGCGTATAACTGCAAGTCAGCGTCGTGTGCCTCCGAAGGTCAGTTCACCTATGTCTTCACGCAGCATCAGAATTGCCATCGCCGGTGTCGGGAATTGCGCCAGTTCCCTCGTTCAGGGCCTTGCCTGGTACGCCTCTCGGCGAGGGAGTGGTGCCGCCGACGAGACGCTCGGGGTCATGCACCCGGAACTGGGTGGCTACCGGGTCGACGACATCCAGGTCGTCGCTGCGTTTGACGTCGACCGTCGCAAGGTCGGTGCGCCCCTCGAAGAGGCTCTCTTCGCGCTCCCCAACAACACGAAGGTCTTCTGCCGTGAGGTCCCCAAGAGCGGTGTCGTCGTGAAGATGGGTGACGTGCTGGACGGTGTTGCCCCTCACATGGCGAGCTACCCCATCCATCAGCGGTTCGACGTTGCCGACGAGCGACCGGTCGACGTCGCCAAGGTTCTGCGCGACAGTCAGGCCGACCTGCTCGTCAACTACATGCCCGTCGGTTCACAACTCGCGACCGAAGCGTACGCCAAGGCGTGCCTTGACGCGGGTGTGGCGTTCGTCAACTGTGTCCCCTGCTTCGTCGTCAGTGACGGCGTCTGGGCCGAGAAGTTCCGGCTGGCGGGTCTGCCTTGCGTCGGGGATGACATCAAGGCCCAGGTCGGCGCGACGATCACGCACCGCACGCTCGCGAGGCTGTTCACCGACCGGGGTGTGAAGATCGAGAGCACCTACCAGTTGAACACCGGTGGCAACACCGACTTCCTCAACATGCTCAACCGCGACCGGTTGTCGAGCAAGAAGATCAGCAAGACCGACGCCGTCCAAAGCCAGCTCAACGTCCCACTGCCGCCCGACCAGGTGCACATCGGGCCCAGTGACTTCATCCCGTTCCAGAAGGACAACAAGGTCTGCTTTCTTCGCATTGAGGGAACGGGCTTCGGTGGTTTGCCGATGCACCTGGAGATGCGCCTCAGCGTCGAGGACAGCCCCAACAGCGCCGCGGTGGTCGTAGACGCCATCCGCGCCTGCAAGATCGCGCTCGACGCCGGCATCACCGGTCCGATCGAGTCTGCGGCTGCGTGGACGATGAAGCACCCCCCGGTGCAGATGACCGACCACGATGCCAAGCTGGCGATGGAGAAGTTCGTAGTCGACGCGCAAACCTCCCCCCGCAAGCCCGCCGGCGCTTCGCGACGGGCGTCGTAGGTGATCCCTGCTGACCGACCTACGCGCAAAAAAGAAAAATAGGGGTCCACCCTCCCTCACGGCGTTTGACCGATCGGCGGAACGCTTGGCCATTGCGCGGGTTATGGACGTCCCGGTGGGATGGCTCATCCTATTTTCCCGTGAACAAACCGACCTACAACCGACATGGAACCGACATACAAACGACAACAAACGACATGAACCGACGGTGGTCCATCTGACGCCGGTTTGTCAGGGTGGTCGGGACCCCGTTTAGCGGCTGTCCCACAGGGACGCATTATACGATCAAAAAAAAGATAAGGCGTACCTGCGGGACAGCCGCTAAACGGGATTCGTCGGCGCTTGTTCGCGACGGGCGTATTCAATTGTCAAAGAGCATCGCGTACGACTAACGCCGTCCGCGGGTACAACCTGCTACTCGTTCCGAAGTCAGTGCGCGCCATAGCGTGTTTTCGCGCACATCACGGTGACGAATCGCGATTTTCCATAGGAAGTTTTGAAGAAAAAAATCTGAGATGCTCGCCGAGCCGTTGCGCGCCAGAGCGCCCCGTTGCGCACCGGAGCGAGTTGCACGGAAATAAATCTGTCGATGAAACGAGAACGGCGTGGTCACTATAGCGACCACGCCGTCTGTATCTTGAGATCAAACTTGTACCGTTTAGTCCCGTGGCGCGTTGGCCGAGCCGGTGTTGACGGGGGGTGTGTAAGTGCTGCCACTTTGCAGAAGCGTCGGACCGGGGACGATACCCAACCGGCGAAGGCCGTCTGCGACTTGACCGTCCTTGGGGTTCATCTGGTAGGCCTTGCGCAGAGACACTTCGGCTTTCTGGGTTTGACCCAGCTGTTCGAGGTACAGGCCGTAGTCTTTCTGGAAGTAGAAGTTGTGCACGTCCATCAGAGAGGCCTGCTGATAGGCTTCAACCGCTGAGTCGGCGTCACCAGTGTAGCGGTAGACCTTGGCCATCACGAAGACATCCTCAGCCGACTCCGGCCCCTTGGCCTTCATGGCTGCCAGTTCGGTCTCTTTCGAGTTGCTCTTGGCGATCGCCTTAGCCAGACCGTCCTGCACGTTGGCGCGGAACTGCTTGTCGATCCGGCCTTCCTGAGTCCACTTCAAATTGTCCAAAGACGAGCGGAACGCCTGGATTGCCTGTTGATACGACGTGGTCGCATCGAGGCTGAGTCCCAGGTAGTAGAAAGACTTAAAATCGCGCGGGTCCTTCGCGACGGCGTTCTGGAATGAACCGACCGCGTCGACGTAGTTACCGTCTTTATAGAGCTTGATGCCCTGCTTGCGCGCGTTATCCTGAAGAACCGTGGTCCGTTTGCCGTCGGCACTGCAACCGACCAGACCGAAGAGAACCGTGCCAGCAATGGCAGCGGCGCAAAGAAAACGAGCAAATCCCCGAGTGGAACCGTTCACCGCTACCTCCCTGTAGCTAAGAGCCTTTTAAGTCCCACGGCCCTCCGGCACACCGGCCGGCGCAGGACATCGTTGTGACAAATACGATAACTCGACCCGCAAAGTTTGCAAGAATTGCGCGAGCGCAAAAATTGCCGGGGATGGCGGATGCGTGGAACCAAGGCATGCGCTCGGCCAATTGGAAAGCATGTCATCCCGACGGGAGCGGAAGCGACCTGAGGGATTTCGACTAGACAGGACTGCTCGGCTGTTCGAGATCCCTCGGGTCGCTTCCGCTCCCCTTCGGGATGACAACTTGGAGGGAGCCGACAATCTTGGACGCGCGTATTCTGCCGCGTGCCGCTACTTCGTCGGTTCGTTGACAATCTCATCCAGCGCCTGGTCGACCTCTTTCGGTTCTAAAACGCCCAGTTCTTCGAGCGCCAGAAGTGCGGCTTTTTGCTCGGCCATTTTTTTGTTGGGACCCCAGGCGCTGGTGAATCTGCGGGTGTCGATGATCACACCGACTTCAAAGCACTTGCTGTGGTCAGGGCCCTTTTCGTCGAGCAATTCGTACATCGGACCGGCGCCGAGCGCCTTCTGGGCGTGCTGTTGCAATAGCGCCTTGTAGTTCTGCTGGTGCGAGTTGCTCGCGATTTCTTCCATCTTGGCCGACATCGTGCGGAGGACGTACGCCTTGACGACCTCGAACCCACCATCCAGGTAGATCGCAGCGACGATCGACTCGTAGACCGCAGCAGCGAGTGAGCTGGGCATCGCTTCGCGGTTGCTGATGCCTTTACCAATGATCAGCAGGTCGGTCAGGCCCGTCTCATTGCTGACCTCGGCACAGGTGCGACGGGAGACTACGGCGCTCTTGACCTTGGTCAGATCGCCTTCGAGGTACTCAGGGAAGCGAAGGTAAAGCGCCTCACAGATGACGAGGTCCAGGACGGCGTCGCCGAGGAACTCCATGCGTTCGTTGCTGTTGAGACGGTTGTCGGCGATCGAGGCGTGGGTGAGCGATTCCTTGAGCAGACTGGAGTTTCTGAAGGTGTAACCGAGAATCGCCTCGGCCTTCTCGCGTGCTTCGTTGGTCACAAACTGCTCACTGAAAGGAGAATCACCGGTTGCAATGTCACCTTGCCGGCCGCGATGACCGGTTGCAACCGGCGATGCGGCAAGGGAACGCATGAGGCTAGCGAGATTGACGGCATCGTGTCAACGAAAAAGGTTTTGAGCGGGCAGGAGTTAGGGTCTGGTGTAGTCAAAAGAATGGTGAACGCCAAGACGAAAAGGACACCAAGTTAAGACGCCAAAGGCAGAACTCTTCCAGGCTTGCTCTTCATTAACGTCCTGGCGTTCGGCTTTTAATGATTTTAACGTCGCAGTCTTGTCTCGAAGTCAATCATTTGCGACGGGCTCGATTACTCACCCCAATTCGACAATCAAGAGCTTAAATGGCGATTTTAGGGTGGCTAATCAGCCCTAACCCGCCCGAATTAACAGATTTTAAGGGGGTTGGGGGGTCGGCGGATTGTCTGGTTGACGCCCCCTCGTCTGGGCCCCATGATCCGACGCATCATGTACCGTCCCGGGAAGGTAAAACGCTTCGATTTCGAGCCCGGCCGGGGTGTGGCGGGGAAGTACGAAATCGAGGCGCCACTCGGCAGTGGCTGGGAAGGTGAAGTCTACGTCATCCGTGAGCGCCAGACCGACATCCGCAGGGCCGCCAAGTTCTACTATCCCCATCGCGACCCAACCGGTAAAGCCGCGATCGCATATGCGCGCAAGCTCGACGCGCTTCGCCATTGCACGATCCTGATGCAGTACCATCACCAGGAGATCGTCACCGTCAAACGCAAGAAGGTGATGGTCGTTATTAGTGAACTGGTGGAAGGCCAGAAGCTCAGCGCCTTCCTCAAGAGCCAACCCGACGGTCGGCTAACCACCTTTGAAGCGCTGCATGTCCTGTACGGCCTGGCAAGAGGCATCGCGCCGATCCACGCCCGTGGGGAATATCACGGTGATATCCACGACGACAACATCATGATCCGCAGACAAGGTGTCGGCTTTGAGGTAAAGCTGCTCGACTTTTTCGACCTGGGCAAACCGACGAAGGCCAAGATACACAAGGACGTTCTGAACCTGATCCAGGTCTTCCACACCATCGTCGGTGGGCGCGCGGGCTACTCGGAACAACCCAAGGTCGTGAAAGACATCATCCGCGGGCTGAAAGACACCCTGATTCTCAAACGCTTCGGGAGCGCGGGGGAAATTCAGCGGTACCTTGAGAACATCGAGTGGTAGACGACGGCGGTCAACCGATTCAGCCCATACTGTCGCGAACGCCGCTACTTGTGTGCGGGTGGACCGTTGGCGTGGTTTAATTGGGTTTATCTTTAAGGAGGCTCCCGTTGGCTAAGAAGACGTCGAAGAAGTCGGTCAAGAAGACAGTGAAGAACGCTGCGAATTCGGCCCCGAAACAGGTCAAGAGCGCCAAGAAGACGACGAAGTCGAAGGTGACCAAGACCAGCAATAAAGCGAAGAAGCAGACCTCGCCGTTGATGAAGCGGGCGATCAAGTTTGCCCGCAGTGCGCCGGCCAAGGCCAAGGGTGTGGCGACGAGCGTGTCGCACGAGGTGGCCAGTGTCGCCGAGACCGTCATCGGCACCGCAGCCAGCGCTGCCGGCGCGATCGTCGGCGCAGTCGAAGCGGCCATGAAGCCCCGCAAAAAATAATTCCCTGCGGATCAAGTTCACGCGTAAGGGTGTGCTCGAATTCAACCCGATACTGCGGAATGCCGATTCGAACCTGCGATAAGGTCGAGTTGGTATTCCGTGCTTTCGTTTTGCCCTGCGGCACGGGTGGCGCGGTCCTAAGGCCGCGTCAGGATGGGGTCGGCGAGCACTCCGGGCAAGGGAAGCCCGCCGTCAGTGGGTTCAGTCTTGATGACGAGCAATTTGACGTTCGTCAGCTTCAAACTGATCGGAAGTGGGTCGTCGATGCTGGTGCGCGGCGGAGAGCGGAAGATTTCTTTCCCATCCGCCAACGCAACAAACACCACGCCCGCGGTCGGTAGCACACTGCTCGGCACACCGACAGAACTCATCAGGCCCTTGTATTGCCCATCGAGGTTGAACGTCGCGACGGTGGCTGGCGCCATACCGATCGTGCGCCGTGGGGCATAGTCGAGCAATCGTGGGGACAGGCCGATGATTGGCGCATCGACCGCCAACGCGTCGGTCCTTGGGGCGCCGGTCAGTGGCGAATTGGGCGCGGCGACGGTTGGTGTCAGTTCCACCAGGCTTCGCACGCGATCACCCCCATACTCGATCTGCCGGACGGCATCCGCGAGGACCGTCACCTTTCCCACGGCGCGATCGTCGACGATGAGTTTCCCACCGTCGATCGCGACACTGTCGGCCATGTAGACCGAACCACCGATGGTTTTTACGACGTACTGCACCGCCGACGGTCGAACATCCTGCATAACGATGGCGGCGATCTCGTTTCGCAGGTTGAACGCGCGCGGGCCGAATACGAGCGAATTGACGAACACCTTTCGATCACCGATGCGCTCGACTTGCCCTTCAAAGAAATCGCCCGTTGTCAGCAGCACACCCACTGCACCGGGCGCGATCTTCCCGAGCATCGTCGTGGTCAGCGGTCGCAGTGAAAGGCGTGCGACGCGATCGACCGGCATCGATACGGTCTCTGTGCCAGTCGCGACGGTCTTTACGCGCAGGGTCGTGTCATCCATCGATTCGATCGACACGCCGGTCAGTTCCGACCCGTCGCGCGTCACGATCCGCGTGTCGACACCCTCACCGGGGGGGCCGAACCGCTCTGATGGGACAACCTGCTTATCAATATCCGGCCCCACCCACATCAACCGCGACACCCAGGGTCCTCCGATGTTGAAAGATTCCATGCGAAGTGGGACGGGCTTGCCACTTTCCAGCACCATGACACCACTATCCTCAACACCGGGGTTGGGATTCCAGTTGTCGATGATCAGCTTGTTGTTCACCCAGAGTCGCACACCGTCGTCGGAGAAGGTGAAAAACGTATACCGACCACTGACCGGCGCGGTCACCGTGCCCGACCAGCGGACCGAGAAGGCAGTTCGCTGCGGGTCGGCCGGTGAGTTGTCCTGCTGGAAGTTGATCTCAGCGTCACTGCGCACGGCGCCCAGTTCGCCAAGCTCGGTGTCGGTGAAATACTCCGCACGCAGGCCGTCACCGTTCTCATCCCCGGAATCGGACGTGGAGGGGAACAGGTATCGCGTGGGGATCGGTTCGGGCTTTTGCTTTTCCATTTCCCAACCCACGGTCACGTTGGCCGCGCCCCCGTCTTCACGATAATCGATCTTGATCGACGCCGGTTTGCCCGCCTTGAGATTTACGCTGCCGTCACCGCCACCGTTGATGATGCGCTGCCCACCGATAGTGACGCTCACCAGATCGTCGGCACGGGCGTAAAAGCGGTATCGGCCGGTCAGTGGCGCGACGACCGTCCCCGTCCATTTCACCGAAAAATGGTCCTGAGGAATCAAAGGATCAGGCGTCCCTTCCTTCCAGTCAAAGTTGGGCGACGGGTCGAGCCGCGTGAGCTTCAAGTCCTTCCATTTGTCATCGGCGTAGTAAGCACCGCGCAGCCCAGTGCCGTGCGGTGACGTCGACTCATTGGTCCGGATGGAGTCAAACGTCGCAGCGAGCAACCGACCGGCTTCAGGTGGCTTACCTCCACCTTCCTGGTGGGTGCAGACGACGCCCACCATGATCGTCTCAGGCAGTGGCAGGCGCGCGTCGGTCGCGGCGATCCACCGCTGACCGTCGCTCGACGTGGACGCGTAGACGTAGTCCCCGTCGCGCCGCACCTTCAGCCAGATGGGGGTCGGCCAGCGGGCGAGGCGTTTGCTTTCGATCTTCTGCCCCTTGTTCGAACGGGTGATCCATTCGGACACGCGTCCCGGCACCGCACCTCCCACCGCAAAATAGACGAACGGAGCATCGGGCTCAGGACCACCACGCAACATAATGCCTGCGAGTAGGCCATCACTGGTCGTCTCGGCGAGACGGGCGATGATCTCACCGTCACCTTTGAGGGCCTGATGGAAGAAGGGAAAGGCGTCGGTGGCCTCGCGAACGCTGCCCGCGTTAACGGTCACTTTCGTCGCGGTCCGTTTGATGCCGTTGGGCTCCACGCCCCCGACGTCGCGCGATGCCCATGTGCCACGGATGGGCTCGAGCGAGGACCGCGCCCCACCGGTGTTGGCAGCCGGACGGGTCGTGGACGTCGTCGCGCGGAACGACGCTGTCAGCACGTCACCAAGCTTCACACGGACGGCCGAGCCGACCGTTTGCTGCATCGTCAACGAGTCGGCGGACTCCAGCCTGATCTGGCCTTCATACGTCTTGCCGTCGAGCGTGGTCAGTGTGTCGGCAGACGAAAGGCGTGCGGAAACGAGCACGAAGAGTAAAACCAGAAGCTGAAATCGAAAGGAAGTCATGGGAGCATCGTCTCGTTGCATGTCATCCCTATGCGAGCGGTACCAACCTGAGGGATCAGAACGGGTCCGATTGCATCCCCCTGCCGATCCCTCGGGTCGTTACCGCTCCCCTCGGGATGGCAATATGTGCTTTGGAACGGACACTCAATCCACCGTCACGACGCTCATCGTTGATAAAGCGGCACGTAATGGTACGGCATCGCAAGAATCATTGTGTAGACGCTCGTGCTGTAGATATTGTTCTGACCATTGCCACCGATCGGCGTCCAGTAGCTCATGTCCCCCTGGCGTTTCACACTTTTCATCAGCTCGGCGCTGACCTGGGTGTACCAGCGTTTCCAGGTGTCGCCACCGATCATGTACTGCGCCGGTGCCGCATAGAATGCGCCGTACGTGTACCACTCGCGGTCGCCGGACCACTTGTCAAAGAGGTATTTTGACCCGTTGAGCACGAGCGGGTCGTCATACTGCCCGCACACCTGCAGCGAGTAGATCGCCGCCGCTGTCCGGGCCCAGCCCGCTCCACCACCGGGCTGGTAGCTGAAGCCCTGCTGATCTTTGTTATAGCATCGGCGGACGTATTCGACGGCCTTGTCAATCGTGGCTTGCGGCACGTCGATGCCACTGTTCTTAGCAACACGCAGGGCAACCACCTGCAACACGGTTACCGAGATGTCGGCGTCTGCTTTCACCGGTTTGTAGCGCCAGCCACCTTCGTTGTTCTGTGAGTCGATGATGAGCTTGATCGCCCGGGCAAGCTTCGGCTTGATCGCGATGTCACCGGTCTGACCGTACATCTCACCGAGCGCAATGGTCGCGATGCCGTGCCCGTACATTTTCACTTCGTCATTGGCCGCTGCGATAAAGCCGTCAGGCCGACAGTTGTCTAAGACGTACTTCAATCCGCGCGCGACAACCTTGCCATGTTCCCCTTCACCCGGCAAATGACCGGCGGCCATGAACGCCATCAGCGCATAACTGGTAAACGCCACCGAGTGCGGTGCCCCGGTCCAGTTACCACCCGGCTGTTGCTGAGAAGCCAGCCACTTGCATGCGCCGCGCACGACGGCCTCAGCTTGCGGGTCGATAGTGACATCGGAGGCAGTTCGCTTCGACACGAGCGCCGATGCGGGGTCGACCGCCAGCGCGACCGGTGGCGCTGCGAGGATCGCCATCGCGAGTAACGAAGCGCCAGCCGAGCGTAGGTGAGCGCGAAGGTTCATCATCGGCCGGACTCGTCAGAGAGGTTGCGAAGATACTGCTCGATCATCGGCGCGTACTCTTCGGGATACTTGGCTGCGCCAGTGCTCATGATCGCCTGGCGCTCACGCTCGGGAAGCTTGGCGAACGTGGATGAACCGCGCTCGTTGCCGCGCGGGCCCGAGCCCATGTCCTTGCTGCCGTCTTCGTTCCCCTTTTTCGGATCGGGATTGGGTCCGGGAGGTCCGGGCATTTCGCCAGGCATTGCCCCGGGCATCGGTGGTCCACCGGGCATCGGCTGGCCCGGCATCGGCTGACCGGGCATGGGAGGCCCACCCTGGGCCATCTCGGGCAGGCCGGGCGTCAGACCTTCCATCGCCAATTGCAGCGCGGCCTTGGCGGCTTCCAGCTTGTCGTGTGCCGCCTGGGCGTTTTCCTTGGCGGGACCGGGCTTGTTCGCGTCGGCCTTGGCGGCGGCTTCACTGAGCGCTTCGCTGGCCTCGTCGACTGCCTTGGCGGCGTCGCCGGGCAGTTGGTCGCGTTCCTCTGCGGCCAGTTTCGCGAGGTCGCTTTGCGTCTTTTCGAGTTCCTTGCCGGCTTCCTTTGCCTTGGCTGCGTCTTCCGGTTTACCGGGCAGTTTTTCGGACGTCTTGTTGATCTCGCCCTGCGCTTTTTCGATCGTCTGGGCCAGCTGTTCCATCGACTTGCGCTGCTCTTGTGGCGACTTCGGGGGCTGCTGGCCCAACTGTTCCTGCAACTGCTGCGACTGCTGATTCAGCGCATCCATCGCTTTCGACAATTCCTGCATCGCCTGCTGCTGGGGTGGCGTGGCGGCCTTGGGTTGATTTTCCGCCAACTGCTGCTGCGCCTGCTGCATGGCGCTCTGCGCCTTTTGCATTGCTTGCTGGGCTGGTTGAGCCGATTGCGGCATCGATTGCTGCGCCTGCTGGGCGTCCTGCTTGTTCTGTTGCTGCTCGCTAGCCAGTTGCTCGGGCTTGGGGGCTTCCTTCGATTCCTCGGCGGCCTTGTTCGTTTCGTTGTTGAGCTTCTGCTGATCCTGCATCAATTGCGCGACATCATCCTTGGCCTTTTCAACTTGCGCCAAATCCTTCTGCGCCTGTTCAAGCTGCTCCTGCTTTTTCTCGAGGATCTTCTGAGCATCGGCTAGCGCTTCATCGACCTGCTTTTGCTGTTCGGCAATCGCGGCCTTCTTGTCGGCCGACGCGGCGGTGGGATCGACGAGCGTGCGCGACGCGCGGGCCATCTTGCCGGCAGCCGTCGTGAAGTACGGGGACGCCTCAGGCGATTCACCGAGCGAGTCGGACTGCAAACCCATCGCCAGGCCACGCAGCTGTTCCTGTTTGGTCGACGCCTGCTTCAACGGGTCCGGCGCGGTCGCGGAAGTGCTGGTTTTGGTCAATGCACCCTGATCGACACGCAGTTGCTTGGTTCGTTCGAGCAGGTCCTTCACCGCAGCCAGTGCATCCTGCGGCTGATCGGCGGCGGCGATTTCCTTTTCGATCTGCTTGTCCAGTTCGGCCTTGGCCTGCTTCAAATTGTCGAGCGCGGCGTCCTGGTTTTTAGCAGCGTCATCCTTTTTGTTCTGGGCCATGCCCCCGCGCGCCTGCTGCATTTGCGCCTCGGCGGCCTTGAGCTTGTCGGCGGCGGTGGGGGCGGCGTCCTTGATATCGCGCTGGGTCAGATTCATCTTGTCGACGAGGTCGGCCTGCTTCTGCTCGGGCGCAGGATCTTCCGTGCCGGCAACCTTTGTCTCGGCGTTAAGCTTCTCTTGCTGCTCGATCGCTTTTTGCACATCCGCAGCGGCATCCTCGAGCGTCTGCAGTTTGTCCTTCGGGGGCGCGACCAGACGGCTCAGGTCGCGCAACTGGTCGCGAACATTCTTCTCGTTCGTCGCGGCGCGGTAGACGTTCCCCTTCTGCAGATCATCCGCAGCGGTTGCGGCCAGCTCTTCCAGTTTCTTCTCGCGCGCCTGTTGAGACGCCTCGGCAAGACGGTTGGGCGATTCCTGCGATTTCTGATTCATGGCCGCCATGTCGGCAACAGCCTGGCGAATCTCTTCCTTCAGCGCGGTCTGCTCGGCTTGTTGAACCTTTAACATGTCGGTCTGCGGGGCAGTGAAATTTTCCTGCTTCCGACCGACGGTCGCTTTGGCCAACTGGACCGATGCCTTGAAGTTTTCGTTCTGCCGGTCGGCGAGCTTGTCCAGGCGGGCCGACAGCTCGTACATCGCCTGCTGACGACGATATTCCTTCAGCAGGTCGCTCAGTTGCGACGAGATTGTCTTCTGTCCGACGACCGCCTGCGTCACGTTGCGACGCTGACTGTCGGCGTCGGGGGCGCTGCGTGCCTTCTGCAGGAAATCGACCACCTGCTGCATCTGCGATTCACTGAGGTTGCCCAGCACGTTGCGGATGGCGCGCAACGTCTGCACGTCTTCACCGACGATGCCGTTGCGATCGAACTCGGCGATGATTGTGTCAAGCTGTTGGCCGACCGATTGGGTCTGCGTTTTGATGCGCGACTGCGCATCGGCACTCTCGCGCAGTTCGTCCCCCGGCGCGGCGGCGCGGAGCAAGGCCGGGCTGAAAGTCATCACCAGACAGAGGCTGAGGGGGAATGCTTTTTTCATGGTCGCCTGTCCTTGCGCAAATCGAGTCACCATTGATATCTACGCTGCAAGTACACCGCCGTTGACCCTGTCGGTGGGGGAGTTTTACGGATTCTTGGGAGCGATCGGCTTTTCCTGCACCATTGTGCCCAGCTTGGTGCTGAGATCGGTCTGGTCTCGCTGCACGGTGTCAATCTCACCCATGTAATCACCGAGACGGCTCATCAGCTCCGCACGCTTTTCCTCTTCGGTTACAACGCGGAAAACGTACCGCTCGCTGGATGTGACGCCCGGGCCGGTCACGTTGTTGCCGTCGCGCGCCTCAAGCCACCATTCGATGCTCGTGCCCGTCGGGGCAGCGGCACCCAATGAAGACACCTTCCACGGGTAGAACCCCCGGGCGTGCCTCGGCGTGGAACCGATATCGAGGTCGATCGACTTTTCCTGCCGTAGTTTTGCGTCAGCGGCAACTTTCTTGATGCCTTCGAGGCTCAGCAGCACATCGGTCGGCACAACCTCGGCCGGGCCACCTTCGCGCTTCCACGACATCGTGATGTGGGCCGGGCCACTCTGTTCGTAATACTCGACGCGAATCGCGACGGGCTTGTTGGCCTCGAGCAGGATCGGCTCCGAATCGTGCGTGAAGCCTCCCGCCATCCACTTGTCGAGCAGTTGCTTGTTGTCGACCCACAGCCGCACACCGTCGTCAACCGCGAAGTTGAAGACGTATCGACCGGACTCTTTGGGGGTCAGTTGACCCGCCCAGCGCGCCGACCAGTTGTCGGCAGGGAAACCACCGGTCGGTGGATCGTTTCCAAAGTCGTTGTCAATCTTCCCATCAACCCGAATGGCCGTGCGACCCGTAAGATCGGGTTGATCGTAATAGATGGCCGTCAAACCCAACCCGGCCGCTTCGGCCAGTTCCGAGTCCTCGACCGTCGGCAGCACACGATGCTTTAACACGAGCTTGGTCAGCGCAAAGTCATCGGTCACGTCGAACCCGACATCAATCTGCCCTTTAGGCGTCACCAGCACCTCGCGCTCGAGTGGGCTGGTGACCACCAGTGTCGGTGCGCGGTCGGCGGCGATGTCAATGCGGTATTCCGTTTCGTTCTTGCTTGTCACGAGGGTGTCATCGACAAGCTCAACGCGAAACGCTTTGGTTCCGGGCGGCAATGGGATGGAAGGTTGTCCCCCTTCACTGGCCGTTGCCTTGGTGGGATCGTTGAGGTCAATCGTCAGCGGGTACTCGACATTCGCGCCGATCAACCGCACGACGCTTCGCCGTGATTTTTCGTCGGCGGCGCTGGGGCGGAAGAGTTTCTTGGTCGCGGTGACGTTCAGCACCATCCGGCTGCCGGCCAGGAAGCGCATGTCACCCTGCGACTGTGCACGTTCGGCCAAGCCGGTATAGGCCGGGTAGATCTGCCGCACGTCGATCGCCGCTACCGCCGGGCGTTCGGTCGTACTCACCTTGTATTCGGCACTGACGCCGTCGTTCAATCGAACCGAATAGGTAAACGAATTCGGAACCGCGTCGAGGGTCCGCACGAATTTCTTGGCTTCGCTACCGTCGGGGTCCATCGTATACGTCTGAACACTGCCCGAATCACCGGTGACCGTGAGCACCCCTTGCAACGGTTGAACACCCTCAGCGATCGCGTTGAGCGTGACACTGTCACCCTTGGCGACAAATCTGTCACCGTCGTTGATGATGACGCGCGTTTTTCGCGGGACGTCGATGCCCGGGATCAGAAGTGCCCGCTTGATCAGCGCCACCGCGGACGATTCTCCGTACGCGGTCGCCGCCCCACCCGCAGCGAGGATCGCAACCGCCAGCGCGGCGATGCGGGCCATATGCTTTGTTTTCACAACAGCGCCGAAGTCGACCTCGTTGGCAATCTGTTCCGTCTCGCGCACCAGTTGCGTCACCATGACACCTGCGGTGCCCGCAGGGGAGGCTTGTGGGCGGACGAGCTGGATCGCGCTGATCAACCGGCTGCGAAATTGCGGCCATTCGCGCTCGACCGACAGCGCCAGCGTCTCTTCATCGGGCCCGAACAGCACTGGCCAGATCGCCAGCTTCAACAACAGCACGATCACGGCAGCCAGTTCCAGCGCGAAGATGACCGCTCGCGTCGCGTACGACAGGTTCAACCACCAGTCGAGCATCGCCGTCGCCATCGTGACCAGCACGACCAGCGCAACGACCGTCGCGATGCCGGTCAGAACATGCACGATCGTCCGCTTCCGACGGACGATCGCGAGCTTGGATTGGAGAAGGTCGCTCATAAATTCTTGTCAGTCGTCAGTTGGCAGTGGACCACAAAGGCATTTACTGCCCACTGTCCACTGACAACTGCCCATTACTTCAATTGCATCCACTTCCGCATGACCCACTCGGTTGTCACGACGCCTAACAACAACAGGAAATAGCCCGGTGACGACCAGAGGTCGACTTCCTGGCGGCTCTTGATGCCTTCGGCCTTGCTGCGAACCATATCGGGCAGTTTGTACAGGTCTTCCTCGCGGAAAAACGCGCCGCCACTCACTTTGGCCAGTTCGCGGAGCATGGGTTCGTTCATTGCCGACTCGGTGAACTCGATGCGGCTTTCACCGACGTTCAACGCGAGCTTGGTCTTCTCGTCGCGATCGACCCAGAACTGGTAATCACCCTGTGGTGGCGCGACGAACTCACCACGATACATGCCCTTCTGGTCGGGCAACGGACGCAGGGCAACGGTTCCCGTCGTCCGACCGTCGGTGGACGTGTACGTGCCTTTCACCTCGGCGGCCTCGATCGGGACAAACGCGGTGTCATACAAGCGGGCGTAGATCGTCACACGGTCGCCGGCGAAGTATTGCGAGCGGTCGAGCGTTAGTTGTGTGCGCTTCGATTCACCCAGCAAGTGCGGCAGCGCCAGGCGCTGCATGATCTGGCCCCAGAACGCGATGTGCCGCTGGTCACCCTCATTCTTGCGCCATCGCCAGGTGTTGTCGGTGCCACTATAAAACACCTGCCCCATGCCATACTGCTGCAGTGCAAAGACAGGGTTCTTCTGCGCACCACTGCGGCCACTGAACGTCTTGCTGGTCGATTCCACCGCGAGCACTTCGGCGCCGGGCTTGGCGCCGGCAACCTGCGCGTTCCAGTAGATCGGTGGCAGCTTCGCCCACGCTGCGGTGTTGTCCTGCTGGCGATCGGTGATCCGCATGAACAGGCTAGACTGCCCCGCCGGTGTCAGTTCGACCTTAATCGGGTTGGTCGAGACGTCATCTTTACCGCGCACAGCGCTGGCGGCGGTATAGCGATCGTCGGCGAGTTCGACTGGCAACATCTTTGCGATCGGTGTGCCGCGAAACGCAGCGGGATTGAACCGCCGGCCGGCGACCATCATCAGCCCGCCACCAAATTTGTCGACAAACTCCGCGATCGCTTCGAGTTGCTGCGTCGCAAATCCTTTCGGGTCGACGTCGCCGAGCACGATCAGGTCGTAGGTCAGCAGCTCCTTCTTATCCATCGGGAAGCGAGCGATGTACGGAGAATCCTTCCCACCCTGCGCCACCGCTGAGTCGGCCTCGAGCAGCAGAAACTTCGCATCGACCCGCCGATCGCGCAGCAGCACCGTCTGGAGATACTTGTACTCCCAGCGTGGGCTCGTCTCGACCAGCAGCACCTTGATCTTGCGATCGATGACCTTGACCTTCTGGCTGACGGTGTTGTTGTCCTTCACTGCTTCGTCCGCCTCGGCGTCGATCGTCGCGACCAGGTCGAAATCACCCGGCTTCTGCGGTGTGAACTCCATCGAGACGACCTGCTCGTCACCCGTGAACGTCACGTCCTTCACGTCCACCGGTTCACCCGCCAGCGATAACTTAAGCTTGGCCGTGCGACCGGCCATGCCCGGCGCTTTCACGCGGACAACAACCGGAACCTGGTCTTTAAGGAATGCCACTTCCTGCGCAAACATGCTCGCGACAACAATGTCCTTCGGTGACGAGATGCCAACACCCCAGATGTAAAGGGGCACACCTTCCAGCCGCGCGATCTCCGCAGCGGCGAGTGGTTGACTGCCCGTGTTAGACTGACCGTCCGTTACCAACCACACGCCGGCAAGTGGTTGACCACGGCTGCGCAGAATCGTGTCGCGAATTCCGTCCCCGACGGCCGTCACTGGCGCGACCGCATCGAGCTTGTCGACCCAGGCGTTGGGATTGTCGCTGGGTTCCGACTGCGCGTCGCCCGACGCCGCCAGGTCTGCAACGCCCTGCCCGAACGACATCGGCCGCAGGTCATAATCTTTTGACAAGCGCGACAGCAACTTCAGCTTGTCGTTTTTCAATGCTGACTTCACGATGTCCAGCCGGTCGACGTTGCGCAACCCTTCTGAGTTCGGCAGCGACTGGTCGAGCCCCTTTGTCGGGTCGATCAGGTTCTTGGCAATCGCGACGCGCTTACGGTCGACTTCGTCGGTACGCGAGTCGACGATCTTCATGCTGGCAGACGTATCCAGCAGCATCAGCATCGATCGGCGGACAGAGCCTTCGACCGTGTACCGGAATACCGGTCTCAAAAGCAGTACGAGCAAGAGCGTCAACAGCGTCACGCGCAGCGCCGCCATGATGTAACGCTTGACGGGTGGCACGTCGCGGGCCGTCTTCCAGTACGACCAGATCGCCAGCCCACCCAGCAAAAGCATCGCCAGGAAGAACCAACCAAGGTAACCGATCCCACGGAACGCGATGGACCCGTCGGCGACGCGCATCGCGTCGTTCGGTATTCCCAGAAGTTTGTAGAGCAGCGAGGTCATCTTGTGCTTATTTCGGCCTGCCAAACCATTGGGCCAGGAACGTCTCCGATGTCGCGATCAACAGCGCGATCATCGCCAATGGCAACCACAGTTCCGTCCCGACGCGCGACTTCTGGACCATTTGTTCCAGCGGCACGCTTGGCGACCAGCGGACCACGTTCGCGATCTCCGCCAGCGCTTTCTCTTGATCGGTTGAGATGTCCGCAAGGTTCGACTCGGCTGGGTCGGCCTGCGTCGCGAAACGCAGCGTTGTCACGGGGTCGGTGGCAACGCTGATCGTGTACGCGCCGGCGGCACCATTTCCATCGACCCGCAACAGTGGCGCGTTATTCACCAGCTCGACGCGCGTCGTGTTTTTGACTTCGTTGGGATCGGCATTGGGCGCAGTGATCGTCGCGTCGCGGGTGAGCCAGTCGAGGGGTGAACGATAAGCGAAGGCCGCGCCGACGGGGACGTTCAACGCATCGTCCTGCCGCGCGACGAGAGAGCCGAGTGTGCGGTACAGCAGTGGAACGAACA
>JBBRHE010000014.1:0-30751 GCA_038223165.1 Tepidisphaerales bacterium | reverse complement strand
GGCCCCGAAAAACTGGGCGATTTTCTACCCGGACAAGCTTCTGCCCATTAAGGCATTGCCACTGGTCGCGTTCACGTACCTGTTTTACCCGCTCATCTGGGTGCTGAACTCATCCAGCAACCACCTCCTAAGGCTCTTCGGCATCAACGTCAGCCACGGTAGTCACGGGCACATGCCGCATAACGAGGACGAGCTGCGCGGCCTGCTGGCCCAGGCGGTGTCGTCGGGCACCATCGCCAAGGGAAACGAGTCAGTTTTGACCAAGGCGTTCGAGTTCGGAGATCTCAAAGTCCGTCAGATCATGCAGCCGCGCACGCAGGTCGACTTCCTGCTGCTCGACCAACCGGTCGGTCAGGTCCTGCGAACCGTGCAAAAATCCGCCTACACGCGATTACCACTGTGCGAGGGGGACATCGACCACGTCATCGGTCTGGTTCACATGAAGGACCTCTTCACTCACCTGAAGCTCACCCCTGGAAAGCTGCGTTTCACGGACGAAAAGACGCCCGATGGTGAGGCCATTGCGATCGCTGACGGGTTGCCGGGCTCGGCCGTCCACGTCATCGGCGCCGGTGACATCGATTTACGGCACATTAAGCGTGACGTGCTGTTCGTGCCCGAGCTTCTGCCCGTCCCCAAACTGCTGCGCCAGTTCCAGACCGGTCATGTTCACATGGCCGTCGTGGTCGACGAGTACGGCGCGACGCAGGGCATCGTGACGCTCGAGGACGTGCTTGAAGAAATCGTCGGCGAGATTGAGGATGAGTTCGACGCCGTCGCGCCCGACCAGTTCGTGATGGAAGGTGAGAACTTCCGCGTCAATGGTCTGTTCCCCCTCCACACACTGCGCGAACGCCTGAACCTGATCGACCTCGACGCGGACGGCGTCGACACCGTCGGTGGCTACGTCACCCAGGAGCTCGGACGCCTACCGCGCACGGGGGACAGCGTCGACATCGGCAACTACACCGCCCGCGTCGTCAACGTCCAACAGAAGCGCGTCGGCCAGCTCATGCTCAGCCCCAAAACCCAGGACATTGCCCGCGCCGATGGTCCGGGCACTGCCAATTGACGCCAATCGGGGGCCATTCCACTCATTCGAATGAAGGTCGCAGCCCCCTCCTGCCGATAGTTATCGGACCCGTCTTTGTCCCAAGGACCGTACCCGATGCGCACCTTCTCACTTGCCCGCGCGGCGTTTGTCATCTCGCTGTTCTGCATCGCATTTGTAGCGCTGGGCGCGCGCGTCGCCTACCTGCAGACCTACAACCGCCAGCAGACGATCGGTCGGGCCGAACGTCAGCAGCACCAAGACCAAGTCCTGCGCGCCCGCAGAGGCAGCATCTTTGACGCCAACTCGATCCTGATGGCGGGCACCGTCCAGACGCAGACGCTCTACGTCGACCCCAAGTTCATGCAGCAGGTCTACGAGGGTGAGGGCCGCAGCCTCATCCAGATGGACGAGGACATCGAGAAGCTCGCGACGATCATCGACCGCGACTCGTTCGAGATCAGCCAGATCCTCAGTGACCGCGCGACCAGCCGGTTTGTGAAGCTCGCCGAGAAACTCGACGAGCCGACCTGCGACGCGATCGTCGAACTGAACCTGCCCGGCGTGGGCCTCATCCCCGAAAGCGACCGCACCTACCCGATGGGCTCCATCGCGGCCCACGTGCTGGGTGGCAGTGGAAAGGACGGGCACGGCCTCGAAGGCATCGAGATGAAGTTCGATAAGCTCCTTCAGGGCAAAGACGGCATGATCCGCGTCCTGAAGGACGCCAAGCGCCGCGCCATCGCAACGGCCGCCGACGACTACCTGCCCCCACTGCACGGCCGGCACATCGTGCTCACGCTCGACGCGAACATTCAGATGATCGTCGAGCAGCAACTGGCTGACACCTGCGACAAGTACAAAGCCGTTCGTGGGGAAGCGGTCGTCATGAACCCGACGACGGGTGAGGTGCTGGCACTGGCCAACTGGCCGACGTTCAACCCGCAGAACCTGGGTGACTCGGCCACCGCGACGCGCCGCAACCGCGTGCTGACCGACCCCTACGAACCCGGCTCGACCTTTAAGCCGTTCATCGCCGGCCCCGCCTTAGCCAGTCGGCAGACGCGCGTGAATGAGGTTTTCCCGATCCGCGGTCCGCGCTGGCGCACCCCGTACGGCCGCACGATCACCGACGTGCACGGGTACGACTCACTGGCGATGTGGGATGTGCTCGTGAAGTCGAGCAACATCGGCATGGCAATGCTCGCGCAGCGCATGGGGAACACCACGCTGTACCGCGGCATCACCGGCTTCGGTTTCGGTCGACCGACCGGCATCGAGCTTCCCGGTGAGGATGGTGGCGTTATCCATCCTCTCAACAAGTGGACGAAGTTCAGCACCGACTCAGTCGCGCAGGGCTACGAAGTGATGGTGACACCGATGCAGTTGGCCCGCGCGTTCTGCGCCTATGCCAACGGTGGCCGGCTCGTCGCACCGCGCCTGGTCAAAGGCGTGCTCGACGCCGAGGGCAACATCGTCGCCCGCCCGGGCCAGGGCAACGTCGCGAGCCTGACGCCGCAGGCGATCGACCCGATGACCGCTGCCGACATGAAGCGCGTGCTCTGTGACGTACTGATCCGCGGAACGGGCCAGGGCGCGCGCAGCGCAACGTGGAACGTGTTCGGCAAGACCGGCACAGCCCACATCAGCCAGGGCAAGGCCGGTTATGCCGCCGACAAGTACACGAGCAGCTTCATCGGTGGCGCCCCGGCCGAGAACCCCAAGCTTGTGATCGCGTTCATCATCCACGAGCCCGACCGCGCCTACGCCGTCAAGCAAGGCATGAGCTATTACGGTGGTGCCGTCGCCGCCCCGGGCGCCGTACAGACGTTAGAACGCAGTTTGGCCTATCTGAACATCCCCGCGAGCCCCGACTTGCCGCTGCCGTCGCCCGATGTCGCCAGTGTGTTGTACAACTACAACGCCAAGCAGTACGCCAAGCCGAAGCCAAAGGCCGAAAAGCCGACCGCGACCGCCGCCACGCCGGTGGAATGAGTGTTACTTCGTGCGTTGCTGGAGGGTGACGAATCGTTCAAACTGTTCGCTTGTCACGCGAGATTTGACGATCGCGACTTCGGCCATGCCCGATCTGATCAACTCTGAAATGTCGTAGTCATCCTGCGGTCGACCGGCCCGCAACTTCATCGCGACCAGATCGTTCGGTTCCACAATCTTCACGACGTGGCCCGCGAGCGTGACATCGCGAGCGCGATCGATCTGTGGACGAACTCGTCCTTCCACAGATCGATGTCGACCCCGCTGGTGTGATAGAGCTTGTATGTGCAAGCAGGATCGAAGCGATGTTCAACCATCGCAGTTGGGTTGTCCGCCAGGATGCTGTCGTGCAAAGATTCGGCGACGAAGTCGACGTCTTCCGTGAACCGCGCCCGCCCGTAGTACATCGCTGCGATTCCTTCGATTAGCGCGTAACGAATGCCGAGCCGTTCAAACAACGCGACGGCGTCCAACAGTGGTTGCGTGGTTGGCTCGTTCGATGGTTCCATCAGCAGCGCCTTCTGCATGGCCCGCCCGCGCGCTACACGATCCATGACGATCGACAAGTCCTGCGAGGATGGCGGGTGGTGTTCACCGGACATTATTCTATCAGCATCGCGTCGCCGTAGCTGAAGAATCGATACTGTTTGGTGATTGCTTCCGTGTAGATCCGGCGTTGTTCGTCCAGGCCAACTAACGCTGCGACGAGCGCGATAAGTGTGCTTTTGGGAAGGTGGAAATTCGTCATCAGCGCGTCGACAAACCGCCACTTATAGGGTGGGTAGATGAAGATCGCGGTCGAGTCGGTCCTGGCAACGATTGGCTCACCCGCCGGTTGCGATTCGAGCACACGCGCCGCAGTGGTGCCGACGGCGATGACACGCCGACCTTCAACCTTGGCACGATTGATCACGGTCGCGGCGTCGGGGGGGATCGTGTAGCTCTCTCGATGCATGACGTGACCGTCGAGCGTGTCGGCGCTCAGTGGCTTGAACGTGCCCAACCCGACGTCGAGCGTGACGAACGTCCGCTCGACGCCTTTCGCGTCCAACGTGTCAAAGATCGCCTGGGTGAAATGCAGCGCCGCGGTCGGCGCCGCGACGGCGGTGGCGGCCTTGGCGAAAACTGTCTGGTAGCGCTGGCGATCGGCGTCGTCGCGCGCATCGTGGTCCTTGTCCCTGCGAATGTAGGGTGGTAGCGGCATCCGGCCGATTCGATTCAGCACCGCGATCGCGGGCTCGGTGGTATGCACCTGTAATCGATAGTTCCCCTCTGTCGTTCGCCCGATTGCGGTCGCGAGCAGCGATTCGTCGTCGCCAAACGCCAGCTCGACCGGCCCCTCGATCGGGCCAAGGTTGCGCAACATGGTCTGCCACACGCCTGGCGATTCTTCATTGATGAATAGACCCTCGATGCGCCCACCGGTCGCTTTGCGCAGTGTGAACCGCGCCGGAATGACGCGGGCATCATTCATCACGAGCAGGTCACCTCGCCGCAGCAGTGTTGGAAGGTCCGAGAATGTGCGATGGACGACCGTCCGATCATCCCGCCGGTAGTGCAGCAGGCGTGACGCGGACCGCTCGCTGGCCGGTTCCTGGGCGATCAGTTCGTGGGGCAAAACGAAGTCCAGCTCGTCGCTGCGCATAACCGTGGCAGCGTAGCTGTTTCGCGAACGCAACGCCACGGTGGGCATGATGTGGCGTCGGCGCATCATCCGGCATAAACGGACCCTCTTCCGGCACGTCCGCGAAAACCGTTGCAGATTTCTTTTCTTGCGTGATTTGGGCTCAAGAACGCACGTCCGAGTCGATTCACTTTGCCGTCGCGCGCGGTTTGCGACGCAAAGTGCGTGAGCCTCGGTGACATCGCCAGCCTCGTGATAGCGACCATGGACCTGAAAGCGGTCCAGAGCGTTATCACGGCCATCCGCGTCGCCGACCTGTCAGGCGCTGCTGCGATCGGTAAGGCGCTCCACGACCGGTATGAACCGGGGTTGGTTTTCCATCCCGACGATCGCTACGAACGCCGACGGGTCATCACGCCCGAGCCCGAATACGAAGACCCCGTCCTCCTTTTAACACCAGCTCCGCAGCGCCTGGCGCTGCAGCCCGTTTTGCCTGAGGAAACCGGGACGAACGCGTGCGCGTGCGAGTATGGATCTCGTCCCGCAAAACATACGATTCAACCCCCCTGGAGCAAAGTCCCCTGGCACGATCCGATGCCGGCTCGGCCAGTCGTTAAGGTCGTCGTAAAACCACCCGATGTAGTGAATACCGGGAAGCTGATCGACTTCTACCTGTGAAGTCGATCCGAAGACCGCCCGGCGACGTATCAGGTGACGAAGGAGTGTCGCATGTTGGGTTCACAGCAAGTCGAAGCGTTGATCTGCCTGGTCGCGAGCCTCGACCGACCGATGCTCGTCAAGCAGTTCCAAACCTACCGCGCGACCTTCCCCATCGACTTCACCCCCGAGTTTCTCGAGACGCAACCCATCGACCGGTTGCGTCACATCCTGCTGGCCGTCTGCCTGCAGTCCAAACGCTTGCCCGTCCTCAGCGACGAACCGGCGATGGCGGCATGACGCTGTGTCCGTCAACGCGAACGACGGCATGCCGGCGAGCATGGTTGGGAATAGTGACATCGCCTGATTCGCGTGGAGGGCTTACCTACGCGTCCGATCTCTTTGCCCCTTACGGGCGAGACATGTTTGGCCTTCTTCGTCACGTTCCACCGATTCAGGCAACACAGGTGTCACCCCTGCGATACGGGCGGACGCGGAGGTCGCCGCTATCTCCTCGGATGAAACTGCTTGTGGATCGACTTCAACCGCTGCTGGTCTACGTGCGTGTAGATCTGCGTCGTACCGATATCACTGTGGCCGAGCAGTTCCTGGACGACGCGTAAATCCGCCCCACCGCCTAGCAGGTGGCTGGCGAAGCAGTGTCTTAGCAGGTGTGGCCAGGTTTTCATGAAGGTGCCGCCCTCCTTATCACCGGCCCGTTTGCCGTACTTCTGGACGATCATCCAGAGCGCCACACGGTCCAACCGTTTGCCCGTGCGGCTGACGAACATCTCCTCGACCCCCGGTCGGCCCTTCATCAAGTCGGCGCGACTCTCGGTCAAGTAGCGACTCATCGCTTCCCCCGCTGCCTTTCCGAAGGGGATGATGCGTTCTTTCATCCCCTTGCCCAGCACGCGCACCACACCGACGCTCAGGTTCACGTCGCGCTGTTTGAGTGAACAGAGTTCCGACGCGCGCAGCCCGCTGGCGTAGAGCAGTTCCAAAATCGCGACATCGCGCGCAAACAAGGCTGACCGTGGGTCGACGGCGTTGATCAGTGCCAGCACCTGCGCCCGGCCGAGCACGTGGGGCAGGTTGTGTTCGGGCTTGGGTCGCTCCAACTGTCGCAGGATGGATTCGGTCTCGTGCCCCTCACCCGACAGGAATCGCAGGAACACGCGGATGGCTGCGAGCCGTCGCGAAACGGTCTTGGTCGACTGACCCTTGCGGGTCTGGTCCTGCAGGTAGTAGCGATAGTCGTCGGCGGACGCGTCGGTCGGGGTCTTCTTGTCACGTTCGAAATGGCGATGGAGGTCTTCGAGGTCCCGCCGATACGCCACGATGGTGTTCGGTGACAACCCGCGCTCACTGGCGAGGTGGACAAGAAAGCTACGCACCAGCGGTTGCTCGGGCAGCAAGGGGCGTGCGCAGCTGGATGTAGGACGACCCATACTCGTTCTCGCGTTTCACGAGGACCGTGTCCCGTGTCACCCGCGCCCGCCGTTCGACGAGGCGTTCGAGGTAGACGGGACAAACGTTGTATGCATCGAAACAGAACTCGAACGCGTGGTCCAGCCGATCGATGCTCAACTTCTGACTGCACCGCCCGTCCGGGCGGTTCACAAACGGACATTGATGACGTGCCTTCATGCGTCTCTCTTCCGTTGATCCCCGTCGATCCTTATCGGCTAAGGACCTCGCGGCGCAACAGTCGGGGGACTACTTACGCCACCACCGAGCACAGTGGCAGCAATTATCGGAAGTTAGAATCCGCCCACTCCTTTCAGCGGTTGGATTTGCGCAAGTTCATAACGAAAATCGCCTATTGGTTAATCGTCTGTTCCATCTGTCGCTTATGTTAACGACGGAATCTGCCTTCATCTCCGACCCTGCGCTTTCTCAATTTTGTCCAGATCGTCCCCGTCTGCGTCCCCGAACCAACCACGACCGCTTTGGCCGCTATCGGCGCAATGGGCCTGCTTGCCCGGCATCGCTCTTCCCACCGATGGTTCGGCGGGGTCTGCTGCTTTTGCGTTTGCTCAACGAACGCCTGTTCGTTCTAAAAACTCTTACATTACCGATCCAGTGAACTAGAACCTCTTATATCGCCTGCAATTCCTTCATCACCCCTTCGTCATCCGCGTCCTCGGCAGTGAGCTTTTGCTTCAAGACGTCCTTGTACGCTTTGACGAGCGAACACTCGTCGATCACTGGGACTTTTAGGAAAGCGCCTTGGGTTCCTTTTGGCGAAAACAGGTGGTGTGCGACGATGCCGACCCGCTCGGCGGCGATCGCGTCGACGCGGTCGGTCGTGCGCTCGACCGCGGTCGCCAATAGTGTCCGTAAAAGGTCGGCGGGACGTTCGGGGACGTCGATCAGACATGCGATCGGTTCGATGCGGCCCGGGGTGATGAGGAAGACGTTGACGTCACCCCGCGACGGGCCTCGCTGCAGCGCGACGAACGCGAAATCGGTCAGGGAAGCGACGTGGCGGAACGGACCCTTGCCAAGGTCGCTCAACTTGCCGATCAACTGCTTGATCCGCCCCGCCACCTCAAACTGCAATGACGCAGCGGCGAGTTTCATGCGAGCCGTCTGACGCTCCAGTTCGCGCACGGGCTCGACCAGCGTTGCAGCGGCCTGCGTGACCATCTCGCGGTAGACGTCCATGCTGATCGTCCCATCGCAGGGCGCGGGGCACTTGCCCATCTCCTTGTACGCGCACGCCCGGCCGTGCGGAGCCTCGACGAGAATGTTGTAGTAACGACAGAGGTCGAACGAGTCCTCGGCGAGTTCGATCAGCCGCTGCGCCGAGTGCTTGTCTTCAACGGGGCCGATGTACTGGCCAGTGGTGTCGGATAGATCGATCGTCTTCACGAAGCGCGGGAAATTGGCAGCGGGGTCGACGTGGACGAACCACGCCGGTCGAAAGCCGACCATACCGCCGTAGGTTTTCGGGAAGGCCAGGCGGGCGGCTTCGTAATAGATCCAGTCGGCCTCGAAGGCGCTATCGACGCGTTTGTAGTAAACACGGCGAACCAGCTCCTTGTAGTTCACCCGCTTCGACAACCCAATCGTCTCATCACCCCCCAACCGACGCTTGAGGCTGTAGCGGAGATTTTTGACGCACAGCAACTGCACGGGCTGGTCGGCTGCGTCGCAGAGCAGGTAAACCACCCATTTCGCCGGCGCAGCCCGCACAAACGCTTCAAAATCCGCAGTCGGATCGAAGTCGAGGCTGTGGTCGAGAATGGCGGCGATTGGGGGCATCGGCACGTTATGGTAGGATCGGATTCATCGGGTTGAAAGCGATAGTTTGACGCCAGTTTAATCCAATTAGGAACGCCCTCATGCCACCGGCCAACAATCATTCGTCACCGCTTGTCGCTCTCGTGATGGGGAGCAAAAGCGACTGGGAGACGATGCAGCACGCCGACGCGATTCTGACGCAATTCGATGTTGCGCACGAGTGCAAGATCGTATCCGCGCATCGGACGCCCGACTTGTTAGCCGAGTTTGCCAAGTCCGCCGAGTCGCGCGGTGTGCAGGTGATCATCGCCGGCGCGGGGGGCGCGGCCCACCTGCCCGGCATGGTCGCAGCGCAGACGGCGGTGCCGGTGCTAGGCGTCCCGGTGCAATCCAAGGCGCTGAGCGGGATGGACTCGCTGCTCTCGATCGTGCAGATGCCCGCAGGCATTCCCGTCGGCACACTGGCCATCGGCGAAGCCGGCGCTAAAAACGCCGCGCTGCTCGCGGTGGCAATACTGTCCAACACACGACCCGAGTTGCGCGAGAAGCTGCGGAAGTATCGTGCCGACCAGACGGCGACCGTTTTAAGCACGTCGTTACCGTAATTCGGAACTGATGAACGCCAAGACGCCAAGGACGCCGAGGTAGGAAACGCCAAGAAATTCGGGAGGTCGGTATGCCATACGACGAGGAAGAGCCGCCATTTTCGGAGCCGGATGCGGAACTCGATGGGTTGGCAAAAGGTGTGATTGGCGCGGCGATCGAGGTGCATAAGCATTACGGGCCGGGATTGGATGAGGATATCTATCAGCGGGCGATGGAGATCGAATTGCGACGGCGGGCAATTCCATTTGTCCGGCAGGCGATCGTCGAAGTGACGTACAAAGGCGAGCCAGTCGGCGCACGCCGTGTCGATTTGATCGTGGGGCACAGGCTCATCGTGGAATTAAAGGCCATCGAGTCGATCGGGCCACTTCACAGCGCTCAGGTTCGAACCTATCTCAAGATAACGAAGCTCGAACTCGGCCTGCTGATCAACTTCAACGTGATCCTGCTGAAAGACGGCATCAAACGTATCATTCACCACTCTTAGTTTTCTTGGCGTTTCCTAACTTGGCGTCCTTGGCGTCTTGGCGTTCAACACTCTTTTCATCCAGTGCAACAAAATACCCCCATCCTCCCCGGTTCAACCATCGGCGTCCTCGGTAGTGGGCAGCTGGGTCGCATGTTTACGATCGCGGCGCGGCAGATGGGGTATCGCGTTCACACCTTTTCACCCGACAGTGACACACCGACCGGGCAGGTCGCCGACGCCGAGGTGACTGCGTCGTACGACGACCTCGACGCCGTCCGCGCGTTCGCCAAGGGGGTGGATGTTGTGACGTTTGAGTTTGAGAACGTCCCCGCGCCGACGGCGGCGGCGTGTGCGGAATACGCGCCGGTTCGGCCGGGGGGTGATGTGCTGCACACGACGCAGCACCGGTTGCGCGAGAAAACGTTTCTGTCAAATAACGGTTTCCCGGTCACCCCGTTCCGGGTCGTGCAGTCGGTTGAAGACGTGCAAGCCGCAAGTCGCGAGATCGGGCCTGCGGGTGTCATTAAGACAGCGGCGTTCGGGTATGACGGCAAGGGCCAGTCGAAGGTCACGACGCTCGCAGAGGCAGAAAAAGCGATTGCGGGTGATCCGAACGTCGAGCGCGTTTTTGAAGCGCTCGTCGACTTTGACCGTGAAGTCTCGATCGTCGCGGCGCGCGGGGTGGACGGGTCGTTCGCGCATTGGGGCGTCATCGACAACGACCATCGCAACCACATCCTCGACCTGTCGGTTGCGCCGTCGAACCTTCCAACAGCGGTGGCGAAGGAAGCCGTTGACATCGCGCGCGGGGTGCTCGATGGGTTGAACGTGGTTGGTGTGTTGTGCGTCGAGTTCTTCTATACGAAGCGCGGCAAATTGTTGGTGAACGAGCTGGCCCCCCGGCCACACAATTCGGGGCATTTGACGATTGACGCGTGCGTGACGAGCCAATTTGAACAACAACTGCGGGCGGTATGCGGCTTGCGACTTGGTTCGACGCAATACCACCGGCCCGCTGCGATGGCGCAGTTGCTGGGGGACGTCTGGACAGGGCGCGAACCCCGATGGGATCGGGCGCTGGCGATGCCGAATGTCAAACTACATCTCTATGGTAAGCACGAAGCCAAGCCCGGCCGAAAGATGGGACATCTAACCGCCATGGCCGACACGGCAGAGGAAGCGGCCAAGCTCGTGCTCGCGGCGCGGGGTGCAATTTAGGAAAATACGCACGCGACGGTCTGGGCCCTCTCCCATGGACTCATTGGAATCGCTGGGTGAGGGCAAATGACGAGCAGTTTGGCCCCTTGCGATAGCAACGCATCCGCCGTCCAGCGGAGTACCCACGGGGGAGAGGGAGTGACGGTTCGTCCTACCGGTCGTCGCTCGTCATCTCAAATCATCCTCACCCAGCCTCTCCCAGAGTACCTGCACAGGGGCCAGACGGGCTCCGTTCATTGCGCAATTGGGGTTTCGCCATCGCCCCGCCGACGGCAGTTGCCAGTTGTTCCAACCCAATCCGCCCTTTACATCGTGGGTTTGGTCGTGGGGGTGGCTTCGTTCTTCTTGGGCATCTTTTTCTTGGCGCCCTCTTCTTCTTTGAGCTTGGCCAGCTCCGTCTTTTGCTCGTCGGTCAGCAGGGCCAGAACGTCTTGCTCTTCCTTGAGCTGGATCGCCTTGATCTCGTCGACCACCTTTTTGTGGATGTCGGCGATCTGTTGCCGTTGTTCTTCGGTCAGGCTGGCAAGGTCCGAATAAGGCTTGATGATCCGGACTGCCTTTTTCGGCTTTTCGATCGATTTGTCGGGTTTTTCACCCAACTTGGCGGGGGTTCCACCCTCGACCGGAGGGTTCATGGCCGGTTCCTCGGCGTGAACCATCAACACGCCTGCCAACAACACCGAAACGGCGACTGCGGAGAGCTTGCCCCACTTCATAGATTTGTCCCTTCCCGTATGGCCCTCGCCAAACCACCGCAACCCACAAGAGGCCGTCGCGCGGCGCGAGGATTCCATTATACAGTATCCTGACGCCACCATTGCGTTGATGGCAAATAGTGTCGTGGGAGTCGACAGGGGGTTTGAAGTAAAGAAAGGTGCTGCGGCCCGCTCCGTGGGACGCTCATCCTGCTGCAGATTGCCAGAATTGTCTAAACCGCCCACCCAAGCTGAGCTGGCATTTCTTTGACCTCGTCCGTGTAGACCCTGAACGACGTCAACTGCCCGGACCCGAACTGCGTGGTCAGCGCCACGTCGGCGGCGTCGCGACCGACGGCCATCAGGATCCGACCGATGCGCGTCACGTTGTGCCGGCCGTCCACGTCCCACCAGCGACCCCCCAAGTACACCTGGTGCCAAGCGGAAAAGTCCATCGGCGCGGGGTTGAACGGGATGCCGATGTCACCGAGATAGCCCGTCACGTAACGGGCCGGCACGTTCAGGCTGCGATGCAGTGCACAGCAAAGGTGCTGAAAATCACGGCAGACACCGACGCGCTCGTAATAGGCATCTAACGCCGTCCGTGTATTGCGGGCGTGCGGGTAGCCGAACGTGATGTGGTTATGCACCCAGTCGATGACGGCCTTCACCCGCTGCCAACCCTGGGGAATGTGTCCGAACAGGTCCCACGCGATATCCGCGAACCGGTCGACCTCGACATACCGGCTGGGCAGCAAAAACTGCAGCACGTCCGCAGGCAGGTCCTGCACCGGGTGTTGAACCGCAAACTCGGGGATCGCATCGGGCAGGCCCGAATCACGAATGGTGTTTCGCCCCCAGATGCGGATGTTGTCCCCTACCGGCGCGATAATGCGCGCAACCGTGTTACCGAAGCTATCGTGGTGCGTGACCACGCTCGTGTACGGCTCGACGTTGACTATGTCCGGTTGAACGAGGTCGTTCATCCGCGACGGGTGAACGTACAACATCAGGTTCATCGGCAACGGGGCCGGCACACAAAAAGTCAGGTCATAACCAAGCTTGATCAGCATCCATGGCTCCACATCGTCATCATGCTGAACTGCACGTCAGAATCGCCCAGTCCAGCGGACTCCACCCTCAGGATTCTGTCAGTCGCCAAGCAAACGGCAGACCCTAGTCGAAACCGCACTGAACTGACAACACGCAAAAATACGAACCGAACCCCTCACATATTGCGTACCGTTTCGATAGGATGCCAAGACGCGTTGCGCGCGTCGGATTTGCGGTTGTGAGCCGCGTCCAAGGAAGGACCGCTGTAGTAATGACTTACTGTCTGGGAATCGTCACCAAGCACGGCCTCGTGATGGCCTCGGACTCGCGCACAAACGCGGGGTACGACCAGGTCAACACGGTCAAGAAGATGCACACGTTCGCCCTGCCGGGGGAACGCGTCTTCGTGCTGTTGGCCAGTGGCAGCCTATCTTGCACGCAGTCGATCATCACCTTGCTTCGCAGGGACTTTGATAAAGGTGATGGCCTCGCCACCGCCGCCAGCCTGTACGACGCTGCGCGGGTGGTCGGGGAAGTCGTCCGAAAAGTCGGGGACATGGACCGGGCGGCTTTGGAAAAGGACGACTACCGGTTTAACGTCCACCTGATTCTCGGTGGGCAAGTGAAGGGTGAAAAGCCCGGTTTGTTTATGATCTACCCACAGGGCAACCCATTGCAGGCGACTGAAGAATCACCTTTCCTGCAGATCGGTGAAGCCAAGTACGGCCGACCGATCCTCGACCGCGGCATTCGGTTCGACCGGACGACGCTTGAGGAAGGCTGCAAGTATGCCCTGCTGTCCCTCGACAGCACGATGAAGAGCAACGTCACGGTCGGCCCACCGATCGACCTGCTCGCCTACGGCGTTGACGAACTCGACATCACCCGCCAGCGCCGTTTCGCTGCCGACGACCCGGACTTGGCAAAAATCCGCTCGCGCTGGGAACAGGCTCTGCGTCACGCGATTCAACGGCTGCCCGAAATGCGCTTCCGCAAACGTCCGACGACAACCGGCAACGATGGGCAGGCGTCGAACGACGACTCGATCCAACTTGTCGAACGCTCGGCCGCGGAAAACGCGGAACTGCAGCCCCAGTCGGAGCAGCAACCCCGTACACCGGTTTAGGTGCCACATTCCGCACCGTCCCCTCTCCCCCGCGTACTCGCGGTATGCCCGGAGAGGGTTAGGGTGAGGGGGCGTGGGAAGCCGAGCACGCACAGCTTAGTGCTTGCGATTTAGCGATTTGCCGCAGGGAACGCGAAACCGCGACCGAATATCGAAGCGTTTCCGACTACTTGCACCCCCTCACCCCCGCCCTCTCCCAATACCCGTGGGTACACGGGGGAGAGGGAGTATGGTTCTCGCATCAATTCTGACTAAACTGACGAATTCCGATGTCCAACAGCACCACCAATCCCAACGTCGCCCTCATTCGCAAGCTCGATGAGATCCTCGCCCGTTTTGGCGAGCTCGAAAACTCGCTCAACGACCCAGCCGCGCTGGTGAACCATCAGCAGATGATCGCGATCAGCAAGGAGCGCGGGCAGCTCGAGCCGGTCGTTCAGCGGTATCGCGAGTACCAGCAGGCCGTCGACGCCGCCGAGCAGTTAAAAGAACTGATCGCCAACCGCGCTAACGACCCCGAGATGGCCGAGCTGGCCGACCTCGAACTCCCCGAAGCCAGCGCCAAGGCCGAGGGGATGATGGAGAACCTGAAGGACGAGTTCCTCGCCGCCGAGGACAACGCGGTCAACAGCTTCTTCCTGGAACTGCGTGCCGGCACGGGAGGTGAAGAAGCCGCGCTGTTCGTGCGCGACCTGTTCGAAATGTACCGACGATACTGCGAGTTGAAGGGATGGCGCTACGACGTCAACGACTTCAGCGACGCCGAGCGGGGTGGATTGAAGGAAGTCATCATCAACGTTAAAGGGCAAGGCGCGTTCCGCCATTTCCGCTTCGAAGGGGGTGGCCACCGCGTCCAGCGTGTCCCCGAGACCGAAGCCCAAGGCCGCATCCACACGTCAGCAGCGACCGTCGCGATCCTGCCCGAGCTGCAGGACGTGAAGATCGACATCAACCCCAAAGACGTCGAAGAGTTCGGCGTGCGCGGTGGTGGCCCCGGTGGGCAGAACGTGAACAAAGTCGAGACCGGCTGGCGCATCATGCACAAGCCGTCCGGTATCCAGTTCAAGATGACCGAACACAAATCCCAGGCCCAAAACAAAGAACGCGCCTGGGCCCTCCTTCGCGCCACGCTGTACGAACGCGAAATGGCCAAACAGCACGCCGAGCACACCGCCAGCCGCAAAGCCATGATGGGCAGCGGTGACCGGTCCGCGCGCATCCGCACGTATAACTTCCCACAGAACCGCCTGACCGACCACAGACTGGGCGGTGAAGGGGGTGGAGAGAAGAACTTCAATCTGGATCAAGTGATTGCGGGTAATCTGGACTCGCTTATTGGGGCCCTGATCGAGTTGGATAAGCAGCAGCGGCTGGAAAACTTGTGACCGCTCACTCTGGTGGGATGTGGTATGCCGGTTCGCGTGCGAGATATGATTCGCCGGGTTGAAAAGGATGGCTGGCGTCTTGTCCGAACTACCGGAAGCCACCGACAATTTCACCATCCTACGAAGCCAGGAACGGTTACAATATCAGGTAAGCAATCCGCTGAGCTTCCACCGAAAACGGAGCGCAGCGTGTTGCGTCAGGCTGGACTCGATCAGGACTAGCAATGGACTACATCGTCATCATTGAAAAAGGCAACGAGGGATACGGAGCATACGTCCCTGACCTCCCCGGGTGTGTCGCGGCCGGTGAGTCGATCGACGAGGTCCGCACCCTGATCCGCGAGGCCATCCCGCTGCACCTTGATTTGATGCGCGAGAATGGTGAGCCAATTCCCCCACCAACCTCTTTGGCCGAAACCGTGCGGGTGGCATAAAGCGTTCGTGCATCGACTCGCGGTACTCATGACCTTCACTCGCCTCCATCACGTCGCGATCATCTGTTCGGATTACGTCCGCTCCAAGCAGTTCTACCTCGACATCCTCGGTGGTTGCGTGATCGCCGAGACGTATCGGGCGGAGCGGCGGTCGTATAAGTTGGACTTGACGCTGCCGGGAGGCACGCAGATCGAACTCTTCTCGTTTCCTGATTCGCCGAAGCGGCCTTCCTACCCCGAGGCGTGCGGGTTGCGGCACATGGCGTTTGAGGTTGATGTCCTCGACGCGGCGATCGAGGAGCTGAGCGGTAAAGGCGTCGCGGTCGAGCCGGTGCGGGTCGATGGGACCACGAGCAAGCGGTTCACGTTCTTCGCCGACCCGGATGGGTTGCCCCTAGAGTTGTACGAACGGTAGCTTTTTCGCGACAATCGGCGGCACATGCCCCTGCTCATCCAAATCTCCGCGGTGCTGGCCCTGCTGTCGACCGTGCTCGCGTTCGTCATCCGCCAGCGACCACGGTTGTTTTGGCCGAAACTCGATCCGCTGACGCTCAACAGCCGGTCGAGTTTCGCGACGATGATGCTCGTCATCTTCGCGTTCATCTGCGCGGTCCTGTCGACGGGCACAGCATTCCTACTGTGGCACACGATGCCGCTGAGCATTCAGATCGTCAGTGTGATCCCAGCGGCCGTCCTGCTTCTGTGGGGCGCGCTGCGGGTCAAGTGGTAGCGACGACGGGAAGCGAAACGATTCTCGAGTAGCCAAAGAAAGAAGGCCACCCGAACGGGTGGCCTCTTCCATTTAGCGTTTTAGCTTTGCCCTTACCGACCCGCTGGCTCTGGAACCGGACGCGGGGCTGCTGGGGCCGGTGGTTGCTGAGCGGCCGGCGCGGTTCGTGGGGCGACCGGCAGATGCGCCACGGGGTTGACCGACTGGCGCGGGCCACCCATCGGTTGCACCGGTGCGGCAGCGGCAGGACGCGGGGGGATGTTCATACCCGCGCCGGCATTCATCGGGGGGGCCTGGCGCGGCGCAGTGCCGGTGTTGATCACGGGGGGCTTGGCGCCGGGGGCCTTGTGTTCCGGTTGCAGGACCAGGGTCATCCGGCGACCTTCCATCTTGGCGTCGCGCTCGATCTTGCTGACGGGCCACAGTTCGGTCTTGATCTTCGTGAAAATGTCACGGCCGAGCTCGATGTGGGCCATCTCGCGACCGCGGAATTGCAGCGTGAATTGCACTTTGTTCCCTTCCTTCAGGAACTCGCGGGCGTGATTGATCTTGATCATCAAGTCGTGGTCACCGATCTTGACGGTCTTAAATTTCAATTCCTTCAATTGGCCGGCGCGCGAGCTGGCGCGGCTCTTGTCTTCCTTCTTCTGTTGCTGATAGCGCCACTTGCCGTAATCCATGATGCGGCAGACGGGTGGGCGGGCCGTGGGTGCCACTTCGACCAGGTCCAGACCGGCCTCTTGCGCCATGCGCAGCGCGTCGGCGGTCGACACGATGCCCACTTGCTCTTCTTTGTCGTTCACGAGACGGATGGGCGATATGCGGATCTGATTGTTATGGCGGAATTGAGTAGAAATGGCTCGAATCTCCAAAAGTACGGCCGAGTCACAACCCGTGACTCAGCGGTCTATTGCCAACGCCGAACATCGGCGGGCAGACCCATTATAGGCCACAAATAGACTCAGCGGCCGTCCCACCGGGACGCCCGCTTCCGATAATCATGCTATTTTAACCCGGAAACTGCAACACAGAAACGGGAAAGTTAGGAAATTCCCGGAAGGACCGTGGCCGGGGGAGGATCAGGGGGGCACCGGCACCAAATTTACCAGCGAGCCCGCGTCATGCCGCGCCATGCCATCCCACACTGTCATCCCGAAAGGAGCGGTAGTGACTTGAGGGATCTCGATCGGCAGACACTGTTCGTCGGCTCGAGATCCCTCTGGTCGCTTCCGCTCCGTTCGGGATGACAAGGGGGGCGAGGCTACGATTTCACCTCAATCGGCCGTGTCAGTGAGTGTCTACGCCTTCTTCCGCGCCACCTTCACCCCCGCAGCGTTGCGGGCGGTGGTGAAACTGCCGAACAGGCGGACGCAGGCACCGTATAGGGCGCTGTTTTCCTTGCGAACGACCGAGTCCGACAGGTGCTTGCCTGTTCGCTTCATCACCTTGAGCGCCGCAGTGACTTCTTGCTTCGTCCACGACCGACGCCGACGGACCGATTGCGGGTCTACCTTGGCAGCCTTGAGCGCCTTGTCATAACCCCCGAAATGCCGAACCGCGGCGGCGTGCAGGCCGGGGTCCTCTTCCTGCAGCGCGCCACTGTTCAGCGCCGACCCGTCCTTGGCGCGGGCCTTGAGGTCGAAGACGACCGTGTTCTTGTCCCACTTGCGATACCGGTTGACCTCGTCTGCATCCAGTCCCGCAGCGTGCAGGGCGCGGTCCCAACTACCGAACAGGCGCGGTTGCAGTGACGCGAACGCCGCCTTGCCCAGCTCGTCGCGACGCTTGGTGATGCTCGACCAGTTCAAATCGTGCCCGTCGCGGCGACCCTTTTTGATCTGCGTGATGATCGCCTGCTTGCTCCAGCGCGGCCGACGCGTGATCTCGGCGTAATCCAGGCCGGCCTTCTCGACCGCACGGCGATACGATCCAAAATGATACGCCGACGCCGACACCAGCGATTGCTGGCGTTTGGCCAGTCGGTTATAGGAGAGATCGACCCCCTGTTTGTGCAGCTTCTTCAGCGTTTGAACGATCAGGACCTTGTTCCAAACCATGCGTGCTCCGGGCAGTGAAACGTCGTGGTTACTGTGTTTTGTCAGCATCGCACAATAAGATGTAGCTGCGATGGACGCAACCCCAAACGGTATTCTGAACATCGATAAACCGGCGGGCCTGTCCAGCGCGCGCGTGGTCGGGCGAGTCAAACGACTGTTGCCACGCAGCGTGAAGATCGGACATGCCGGGACACTCGACCCGTTCGCGACCGGAGTGCTCCTGGTTTTGATCGGTCGCACAGCGACGCGATTAAGCGAATCACTGATGGGCCAACCCAAGCGTTACGAGACGACCATCAAACTGGGCGCGACCACGCCGACGCTCGACCCGACGGAGCCAGAATTCGCAACGCCCGATGTGCGCCCGGTTGACCGCGCTGCGATCGACGCGCTGGTGCCGTCGTTCGTGGGGGACATCGTTCAGCTCCCACCGCAGTTCAGCGCGCTGAAAGTCGGTGGTCGACCGGCGTACGCGATCGCGCGGGCGGGGAAGACAGTGCCTCTTCAACCGCGCGCCGTGCGCGTCTATTCACTGACCGTGACGGCGTACGACTGGCCGTTCCTGTCGATCGACCTTCACTGTGGCCGGGGGACGTACGTCCGGTCGATCGCGCGCGACATCGGTGAGCTGCTGGGCGTCGGGGGATATGTGCAAACCCTCCGCCGCACCGCCGTGGGAGATTTCGACGTACGGAACGCAGTTTCATTGGATTTGTTACAGACCCCCGATGACCTGCGGGCGCGGGTTCGGCCTATCATAGACCAAGCTTCCGTTTTGCGGACCGATGCACCTCCCCTATAATCGCAACGGTACCCAAGGAAAGGACCTACGTGTCGACGGCCACTGCAAGCGATCACACCGCCCCACTCATCGGCGGACAACAGCATTTTCTCATCCGCAGGCTTCATTCACTGACCGGTCTGGTGTTTGGTGGATACATCATCGTCCACCTGCTGATCAACGCCGCCATTGCGCAAGGGGGCGACCGGTACCAGGTGCAGGTGGACAAGATCCACAGCCTGCCATTCCTGCCCGTTATCGAGTGGACGTTCATCTATCTGCCAATCATCTACCACACGTTCTACGGCATCTGGATCGCCATAACCGGTCAGCCCAACGTCAACCGCTATCAGTACGTCAAAAACTGGGCCTATGTCGCTCAGCGGGTCAGTGGCATTGTGATCGTCTTCTTTGCGCTGTTTCACGTGCTGTCGCTCAAATATGGCCTGTTCGGTTTAAACTACAGCTTCGACCCTCACCGCGCGTTGCCGACCATCGTCAAGCACTTCGACGCCGCGTGGTACGTGACGTGGGTCGTCTATCCGCTGGGCATTCTGGCGTCTTGCTTCCACCTGGCGAACGGTTTCTGGACCGCCGCCATCACGTGGGGCCTGACGATCAGCGCCACCGCCCAGCGGCGATGGGGCCTCGTGTGCGCCGGGCTTTTCGTCATCGTGTTCAGCGCTGGCATGGTGGCGCTCGTCGCCGGCGCCCGCATGAGCCAGGCCGAAGCCGACGCCACGCTCAACGCCGTCCGACAGTAACTCCTCAGCAATGGGATCTGTATGAGTGAATTCGACATCCCCAAACTCATCCACGAGTACGAGATCGGTGGCGAGCGCCTCCGCAACGCCGTCAAAGGGCTGACGCTCGACGACATGCTCCAGTATGCGGTTCCCGGCACGTGGTCGATCCAGGAAATCGTCATCCACATGATGGACAGCGACCTGATCGGCACCGACCGCATGAAGCGCGTCGCTGCGATGGAGAACCCGACGCTCATCGGTTACGACGAGTCGGCGTTCGTTCACAAGCTTTTCCCAGCCGACCAGTCGACCGAGGATGCCCTGACGGTATTCGACCTCAACCGCCGACTCTGGGCGCAGGTGATGAAAAAATTTCCACCTGAGGCCTTCAATCGCATCGGTCAACACAACGAGCGCGGTCAAGTCACGCTTGGCGCGATGTTGACGATGTACGTGAAGCATCTGGACCACCATCTTAAATTCATCGTCGACAAGCGGGAAAAGCTTGGAAAATTGATGTGGTGACGCGGCCGGAGTGGTGAGCAGGACAACGGACATCTGAACACGGACAACAAGGCAATGGCAGTACCAACTAAAAAGCGTGTGATCGTCGTCGGTGGCGGGCTTGCGGGCCTGGCTTGCTCCATCAAGTTGGCCGAGCTCGGCGTCCCGGTCGATTTGTTCTCGATGGTTCCGGTCAAGCGGTCGCACTCCGTCTGCGCACAGGGTGGCATCAACGCGTGCAACGACATCGCCCGCCAGCAAGGCTATAGCGAGTGGATTCACTTCGACGAGACCGCACTTGGTGGTGACTTCCTCGCCGACCAGCCACCGGTGCTGGAGATGACGACGTGGGCGCCTAAGATTATCGACCTGCTCGACCGTATGGGCGTGCCGTTCAACCGCACACCGGAAGGCCAGCGCGACTTGCGGCTGTTCGGTGGTTCGCTGTTCAAGCGCACATTCTTTGCCGGCGCGACGACGGGTCAGCAACTGCTTTATGCCTTGGATGAGCAGACCCGCCGATGGGAGTCCGAGGGCAAGGTCAGCAAGTTCGAGTTCTGGGAATTCCTTTGGCCGGTGCTCGAGAACGGCAACTGCGTCGGCATTGTCGCACAGGACATGCGCACGATGCAGATCAAGAGCTTCCGCGCCGATGCCGTCGTGATGGCGACGGGTGGAAACGGGCTGGTCTTCGGCAAGTCGACGATGTCCGTCATCTGCACCGGTGGGGCGATGTCACGCTGTTACCAGGCCGGCGCGCGCTTCGGCAACCCGGAGATGATCCAGGTTCACCCCACTGCCATCCCCGGTGAGGACAAGTGCCGGCTGATCAGTGAATCGGCCCGCGGTGAAGGGGGACGCGTGTGGGTGCCCCGCACCGCGCAGGACACGCGCCCGCCGAACAGCATTCCCGAAGCCGAGCGGTATTACTTCCTGGAAGAACGCTACCCCAAGTACGGCAACATCGTCCCGCGCGACATCGCGACCCGCGAGATCTTCGAGGTATGCCAGCAGGGTCTGGGCGTCGGTGGCGGCAACATGGTCTACCTCGACCTGCGCGACAAGGTCAAAGAGATTGGCCGCGAGAAAGTGCTCGGTAAGCTCGAAGGCATCTTGGAGATCTACGAGAAGTTCGTCGGCACTGACCCGCTCGACGAGCCAATGAAGATCTTCCCCGCTGTCCACTATTCCATGGGTGGCCTCTGGGCCGGCTTCAAGAAGGACGAAAAAACGGGTGGCCTGAAGTTCGGCGACCCCGCCAACATGATGACCAACATTCCGGGTCTCTACACGATGGGCGAGGCCAGTTACGCCTACCACGGTGCCAACCGCCTGGGTGCCAACAGCCTGCTGTCATGCATCTTTGACGGCCTGTTCGGTGGCACGTGCATCAAGAACTACATCACCGACGCCACCAAGGTCAACGCCACCGACGTGCCAGCGGCAACCTTCGACGGAATCGTCAAACAGGAAGCCGACCGCCAGGCTAAACTCATCAGCAACACCGGCGACGAGAATCCCTATTTGCTCTGGCAGGAGATGGGCAAGTGGATGACGGACTACTGCACCGTCGTCCGCCACAACGACAAACTGCAGATGACGCTCGACAAATGCCAGGAATGGAAGGAACGCTACACCCGCGTGAAGCTCAGCGACACCGGCATGTGGACCAACCAGAACCTGTCGTTCGCCCGCGCGACGCGCGATATGATTCTGCAGTCCGAAGCCATTGTGAAGGGTGCCCTTCTGCGCAACGAGAGCCGCGGTGCCCACTACAAGCCCGCGTTCCCCGACCGCATCGACGCCGACTATCTGAAGGCGACCATCGCGACCTTCAACCCCTCGACCGGCTCAGCGGACATAAGCTACCTGCCGGTCGACACGAGCCTCGTCACCCCGCGTGCCCGCACGTATGGCAAGACGGATAAAAAGGCTGACGGCAAGACGGCAGAGGCCCCCGCGAAGCCCGCCGTTCCCGCGGCGGTGTAAGATTTGGGTCGGTGTAGACCCACGCGACCCTTCGCGCTCACCGGCGGCGTCGATGGTCCATGTTTAGGCGACCGGCGCCGGCTTCGCGTGACGCGCGCGATAGTGGGCCATTAACGGTGTCACCGAAATGCCATGCACGGTGATCGACACGGCCACGGTCGTGAAGACGATCGCTACCATGAACCCCGCGTGTTCCTTCGGCACCCCGTGGTTGATCGCGTACATCAGGTAATAGATCGAGCCGATCCCACGAATGCCGCACCAAGCGATTAACCGCCGCTGCACGGCGTTGAGCGGCAGGTGTCGCGTCGTCACATAGACCGCGATCGGACGCACCAGCAGGAACATCGCGGGCACGAACCAGACTGCGTGCCACGAGACGGTCGACCGCATCAGCATGCCACCAAGCAGGATGACCAAGCCCACCTCCGCGAGCCGCTCGGCCTTCTCGATGAATGACAGCACCGCCACCGCCATATAAGCCGGCGCGTGCTTCACATCACTGGCGGCGGGCTGTTCACTCGTCGACGTCGTGACGTCGATCGCCAATTGCTGCTCTCCCGGTGAAGCGCCATCGACCTCATTTTTCGCTTCCCCACCTTCGGTGCCGACGTTCGCGGACTCCGCATCTCGTAGCGCCTCAGCCTCAACCTGCGGTGAACGTTCAGCGATCGCCATCATCGCCCTCACCTCCACTCGGCGCAGCGCCAACCCCGCTGCGAACGCTGCGAGAAATCCGTAGGTATGCAGCATCAACGCGGCGCCGTACGCCGATGCAAGCAACCCGATCGCCAAAAAGTCGTCCGTGCCGACCGATTCCTTGCGGGTTTGCCGCAGGTGTAAAATCAAGCGCCCGACGAGCGACCCAAGCACGGCGCCGATCGTTAACCCGCCGACGATCATCCAAAGTAAGTCGACCGCGAGCCATCGCCAGCCAAACTCGCCCAGCTCGTGGAGCCCCATCAATCCAAGCCCGAGCATGACGAACGGAAACGCCGTCCCATCGTTCAGGCCGGCTTCACCGGTTAAGCCAAACCGCACGCGATCCCGATCGGTCGGATGCTCCACCTGCACGTCGGACGCCAACACGGGGTCGGTCGGCGCCAAGATCGCGCCCAGCAACACGGCCACGCCCCGCGGCAGGCCGATCACGAAGTAACCCACCGCTGTGACACCGGCGATCGTGATGACCATCGCGATCGACGCCAGGCTGACCGGAAGCAGCCATTCGCGGGCCCAGATGGGCGTTCGCAGCTTCATGCCCGCGCCAAAAAGTGAAACGATCACGCCGATCTCGGTCAACCGCTCGATTAGGTGCGACTGATCGATGGGGTCCATCCGGATCGCGCCGATGCCGACCCAGGGGCCGCATAACAAGCCGACGACGAGAAAGAGTATCGACTGTGTGATCGGCAACCGCCGGACGTGGGAATCGAGGAGTGCGACGACGGTCAGCACGACACCCACGACCAGGTACCACAGTTCAAATCGCACGCGAGCCTGCTCCTTCACGACCGCACGGCGAACCGCGGTAGGCGGATCGTATGTTCAAGGCGCACGCCAGTGGAACGTACGAAGTGACGGGCGTATTCCTGTGAAGTGCAGTAGACCGTGAATCCATGCCCCCCGCGATCTAAAGCATTTCGATTTTCACGTAGCGTGTCATCCCGAAGGCAGCGGTAGCGACCTGAGGGATCGGATGATGTACCCCCGACCCGATCCCTCGAGTCGCTAACGCCCCTCTCGGGATGACATTGGAGCTCTCGAGACGCTTTATGCAAACCGAAAATGCTTCAGCCGTGCGCCTGGCCAGATTATCATTCCAAACTTGCCCGCAACCTGGTGATGGCCTTCGCTCGATCGGGTTGGTCGAAAATCGCACTCGCGACGACGAACCAGTCAACGCCCGCGTCCTTCGCCTGGCGGATGTTGTCGGGTTTGATCCCACCGTCAATCTCCAGGCGTTGGTTGGGCCGCAATCGCTTCTTGACGGCCTCGACCTTCGGCAACACCTCCGGCATGAACTTCTGGCCGGAGAAGCCCGGCACCACGCTCATGATGAGCACATAATCAACATGATCCATCGCCGGCCAGACCGTTTCGATCTTCGTGGCAGGGTTCAGCGTGATGCCGACCCGCTTCACACCGAGCTTGCGAAGTTCCTGCGCGGTCGCGGCGACGTCGGTCACGACCTCCACGTGAAACGTCAGCCCGTCGGCGCCAGCCTTCACGAACGCCGGCGCGTAGTGGACTGGCTCGCTGATCATCAGGTGAACGTCAAGGAACGCGTTGGTCGCCTTGCGCGCCGCCGCGGTGACGGCCGGGCCGAAGCTGATGTTGGGGACGAAATGACCATCCATCACATCCAGATGCAGAAAATCCGCCCCACCGCGATCAACGTCGGCGATCTCGTCGGCGAGCCTGCCGAAGTCGGCGGATAGAATGGACGGGGCGATCTGGGGTGCCGTTCCAGCGAAGGGATTGGAAGTCACGAGTAGGTCCTCTTCTACAGTTTACCCAGGAACATCCGAGAGCACGGGATCTATCACTAAATCTTTCACTTGTGCGGATCTCGCCGAAACACCCAATCGGCGAAGAACGTCTAAAACGGGCGAGAGGAATCGTAGGTACCCCGACAAAACGTCTTCGGATTTGGAACGAGACATCGTCGTCTCCACTTTGCGGCGGCCGCTCGGGCGCTCACTCCAAAATGTTCAGCGTCGAGAACTCCCCGCTCTCCAAAAACTCCAGCGACGCCCCACCACCGGTCGAGACGTGGCTGACCTTTTCGCTGAGGTGCAATTGCTCGACCGCCGCGGCGGAATCGCCACCACCGATGATGGTGATGGCGCCCTTGCTCGTGGCATCCGCACACGCCATCGCAACGGCCTTCGTGCCCGCGGCGAAGGGTTTCTTTTCGAAGACGCCCATGGGGCCGTTCCAGATCACCGTCTTGCTCTTTGCGATCTCGTCGGCGTAGAGCTTGGCGGTCTTAGGGCCGATGTCGAAGCCTTCCTTGTCAGCCGGGATATTGCCTTCGACGATGCTCGTGACGGCGTCGTCGGTCATCGTGTCGGAAATCACCGTGTCGATCGGCAGCTTGATCTTCCCACCGGCCTTGGCGAGTAATTCCTTGGCCAAGTCGACCTTGTCCTTCTCGACGAGGCTCTTGCCGACCTCTTTGCCCTGGGCGAGGAAGAACGTGTACGCCATCGCCCCACCGATCAGCAGGCTGTCGGCCTTGGCGAGAAGGTTTTCGATGACGGCGATTTTGTCCGAGACCTTGGCGCCACCCATGATCGCAACGAACGGGCGGGCTGGCTTGCTGACGGCTTCGCCAAGGAATTTCAGTTCTTTCTGAATCAGGAACCCGATGACGCGCGGCTTGCCCGCCAGCGCCTGGGGCACGCCAAACGTGCTGGCGTGCTCGCGATGGGCGGTGCCGAAGGCGTCGTTTACATACACGTCGGCGAGCTTGGCGAGTTGGGCGGCGAACGCCGGGTCGTTCTTCTCCTCTTCCTTGTGGAAGCGAAGGTTCTCCAGCAGCGCTACGTCACCATCCCGCAGTTCGGTGACGGTCTTCTCGACGTCAGCGCCGATGCAGTCCTTCGTAAAGTGAACCGGCTTGCCCAGCAACTTGGCCAACCGCTCCGCAGCGGGCTTGAGCGAATACTTGGGCTCGGGTCCACCCTTGGGTCGGCCCAGGTGGCTCATGAGAATCAACCGGCCACCCCTATCGAGGACATTCTTAATCGTCGGCAGCGCCTGCACGATCCGCCGGTCGTCGGTAATCGTCGACCCGTCCAGTGGAACGTTGAAATCCACCCGCATCAACACTTTCTTCCCCTTCACATCCACGTCGGCGACGGTCTTCTTGGCCATGATATATTGCTCCGGTTACTCGACTGAAAATCGCGCGGGCGATGCTACGGGGTACAGGGGGCAAGTCAAGCGAAACACCCGTATCAGCACGGCCAACTATTTCATAAAGGGGGAGCCACGAAGGCACGAAGATACGAAGGAGCCCCAAAGGAAGAAGCAGAGAATACCGGACTTCACGCTGCACTTGGTGACCACTTTGTCCCTTCGTGTCTTCGTGGCTCCCCCAGACCTGGAATGTGTTGAGAAATAAGTAGTGATGGGCAGATCGCCAGGGGCGGTGCGACCCAAAGGCACCCATTGTCGTTCGTATTCTCAACAAAAAAGACGACCCTCTGCGGGTCGCCTTTTCACTGCAAAACTTAAATTATCCGTCTGACGATGGAGATCAAGCCGCTAACGGGAGCGGGTCGAACTCGACCGCCAGTCGGTAGCCGGTGCCACTGGCTTCACAGCGGATGACTTTTCCGTAGGCGTCCCAACCCCGCTGAGTGCCTTGCGGGGGGAAGAAGACGCCGAGGCGTTCACCACGGCCCAGGGGCTGCTGGCTGATGGCAGATAGTCCACCGACGGACAGGTCGCGAAGGGCTAAGCTGAGGTGCGGTTGCTGGCGAGCTTCGATCGAGTGATCCAAACGGCGTCCCTCGACGCGCGTCCGAACTTCCCGGCGTTGGAAAGTGCGGCGGTCGTCGTAGTTGCCCTCTTCGAGTCGATCGGTCATTCGCAGCATGGCAGCCATAGCGTTACGCTCCTAAAAAACCTGCCGATGTGGCCTACGTCCGTAAATCTCATCGGCATCGCAGACGGCAGGGTTTACCGGAATTAACTAAAATTGAGTTTCTCCGGCCCCTCTCCCGGTACTCCGGGAGAGGTTGGGTGAGGGTGATTTCGAATGTCAGGAACTTTTTGCCACGAAAGTCGCCTCACCCAGCCTCTCCCATGAATGCATGGGAGAGGTGCCGGAAATCGAATACGATGACGACGTGTCGAACTCGTACACCAACGGCTTCGTCTCTCTCGTCGGTGCCGGTCCCGGTGATCCCGGGCTCCTGACCCTGCGCGGGCGTGATTTATTGGCATCTGCGGACGTCGTCATATACGACGCGCTGGCCAACTTGCGGTTGTTGGAACACTGTCGGCCCGATGCGGAGCGGGTTTACGTGGGAAAACGGGCCGCACTGCACGCGATGCCGCAGGAAGCGATCAACGCCCTGCTGGTCGAGCGCGGACAGGCCGGTCAGCGCGTCGTTCGCCTTAAAGGGGGCGATCCCTTTGTCTTCGGCCGTGGGGGTGAGGAATGCCAGGCATTGACGTCGGCAGGTGTGCCGTTCGAAGTCGTCCCGGGCATCACCGCGGCCATAGCGGTGGCAGCATACGCGGGGATTCCGGTCACGCATCGGGAATTCAATTCCAGCTTCACACTCATCACGGGACACGAAAAGGACGGCGACGACGCCGCGAGCAATGTCGATTGGTCCGCAATCGCGAAGCTGCCGTGCGTCGCGTTTTATATGGGCGCCAAGTCGCTGCCAAGCATCTGCAAGAAACTGATTGACCACGGCATGGCCGCGGACACGCCGGCGGCGACAGTTCAATGGGGAACATTGCCTCAGCAGCGAACCGTCGTCGGGACGCTCACCGATCTGCCCGAGAAAGTGGTCGCCGCGAAGGTCGGTTCTCCGGCCATCACGATCGTGGGCAACGTCGTCTCGCTGCGTGATACGATGAACTGGTTCGAGACGCGCCCACTGTTCGGTCAGACGATCGTCGTCACGCGGTCGCGCGTTACCGCCAGCACGTTGGCAGCGCAACTGGAATCACTCGGTGCGAACGTGTTGGAAGCCCCGACCATCGAGTTGTACGCCGCTGCGGATGACGTGGCGATCGAGCAGGCGTTCTCGGCCGACAACGCGTGGGACTGGGTCATCTTCACCAGCCCGGCGGGAGTGACATTTACCAAGCAGAAGCTGTTCGACCTGAACCTCGACGTCCGTGTATTCACCGGCGCGAAGGTCGCCGCGATCGGTGACGCGACCGCGGCTACGGTGAAAGAACAACTGGGCTTGCGTGTAGATCTAAGCCCCCAGCGTTTCATCGCTGAGGCCCTGGCTGACGAGTTTGATGCACGTGACGAGATCGCGGGCAAAAAATTTTTGCTGCTGCGCGCTGACATCGCGCGGCCCATCCTGCAGCAACGGCTGGCTGCGGCCGGCGCGCTCGAGGTCCGTGATCTCCCCATATACGAGACACGCCCCGCGACTGCCCTACCGGTGGAAATTGTCGCTGCGCTCGACGCAGGAGACGTCGACTGGATCACATTCACGAGCAGCAGCACCGCAACGAACCTCGTCACTTTACTTGGCCCGGACTATCGACAGCGCCTAGCCAGCATGAAGATCGCCAGCATCGGCCCCATCACATCCGCGACCTTGCGCGATCTGGGAATCGAACCCACCGTGACTGCAACGAAGTTCGATATCGACGGTCTCGTCAACGCCCTTCGATCCTCGCCTTAGCACGCGCGTCACCCCCATGCTATGTTTTCATCCCAGCGCCTTCGTGACAATCGTCTGGGCTTCTTCGACTATCTGCTTCAAGTGAACGTCGCCCTTAAAGCTCTCGGCGTAAATTTTGTAGATGTTCTCGGTGCCCGACGGTCGCGCGGCGAACCAACCGTGGTCGCTGGTCACCTTTAACCCACCGATCGCGGCGCCGTTGCCGGGGGCTTTTGTCAGCTTAGCAGTGATCGGGTCACCGGCGAGCGTGGTGTCCGTGACGGCCTCGGGCGTCAGTTTCTTGAACGCAGCCTTCTGGGCCGGTGACGCCGGGGCGTCGATGCGGGTGTAGGCGGGTGTGCCGAAGGCTTGTGTTAATTCTGCGTAATGTTTGCCCGGGTCTTTGCCCGTCCGCGCGGTGATCTCCGCAGCCAGCAGGTTCAGGATGATGCCGTCCTTATCTGTCGACCAGACCGTGCCGTCGGTGCGCAGGAAGCTTGCCCCCGCGCTTTCTTCCCCACCGAAGCAGAACGACCCGTCGAACAGACCACCTGCGAACCATTTGAAGCCGACGGGCACTTCCGACATCGTTCGACCGAGCCGCGCGACGACGCGGTCGATCATGCTGCTGCTGACGAGCGTCTTACCGACCACTGACGACGTCGACCATTTCGGCCGGTTGCGCAACAGGTAGTCGATCGCGACGGCCAAATAATGGTTCGGATTGAGCAGGCCGGCGGACGGTGTGACGATGCCGTGGCGGTCGCTGTCGGGGTCGTTGGCGAACGCGACGGTGTAATCGTCCTTCAACCGCACCAGTGACGCCATCGCGTAAGGGCTGCTGCAGTCCATGCGGATCTTGCCGTCGTGGTCGACGGTCATAAACGAAAACGTCGGGTCGACACGGTCGTTCACGACGGTCAGGTCGAGCCCGTATCGCTCGGCGATCGGTCCCCAGTAGCCGACCGATGCGCCACCTAACGGGTCGACGCCGAGCTTGAGCTTCGCGCCCCTGATCGCGACGAGGTCGACCACGTTGCCCAGGTCGTTCACATAAGGTGTGACGAAGTCATGCTGGTGCGTCGCGGCGCGCTTGTTCGAGTTTTCGGTCGACATCCGCCGGACCGACGCATTCTTGTCGCGCAGGATCGAGTTGGCACGGTCCTGGATCCACGTCGTCACGTCGGTCTCGGCGGGCCCGCCGTTGGTCGCGTTGTACTTGAAGCCACCGTCGCTGGGTGGGTTATGCGACGGAGTGATGATGATGCCGTCCGCCAGTGCCGTCTTGCGCCCCTTGTTGTAGGCCAGAATCGCATGAGAGATAACGGGTGTCGGCGTGAAGCCCCCACCGCGCTGAAGGAAAACCTCGACGTCGTTGCCGGCAAGCACCTCGAGCGCGGTGCGCTGGGCGGCATCGGACAGCGCATGAGTGTCCTTTCCCATGAACAACGGCCCGGCGATGTTTCCCTTAGCGCGATACTCACAGATCGCCTGCGTGATGGCAGCGATGTGCGACTCGGTGAACGTGCCGTCGGTAGACGTGCCACGATGCCCACTCGTCCCGAAGCTGACCAGGTGCTGCGGGTTGAAGAGGTCGGGCCTGTTTTCGAAATAGTCGCGCTCCAGCCTCGCGACGTCGATCAGCAGTTCCTTCGGGGCCGGTTTTCCCGCCAGCGGGCTCAGGGGCATGTGTTTCTCCAGTTGGTGCGGCGCGCGCTTTCGCGGCCTCACGATACCGAGCGGAATGCCGGGTTCCAATCTCGGAAATCCCAGTTGAATCGGTCCTGTTGACAGCCGACCCGTCCTCCATACAATTTCCCGTCCGCTTGCAAAGCGGGCTCGTAGCTCAGTTGGTTTAGAGCGCGTCCCTGATAAGGACGAGGTCGATGGTTCGAATCCATTCGGGCCCATTCAGTAAGTCCTGCCGAACGCAAAGTTAGCGTAACTGCTCTTCTGGGGCAGTGCGACTCTGAGGCTGAGGGATATCCGGTACATGTACCGGGTACCC
>JBBRHE010000013.1:0-30996 GCA_038223165.1 Tepidisphaerales bacterium | reverse complement strand
CTGCAGCCAATACACCTTTCGCTGGACCATCTGCAGAAAGGTCAGCCCTTCCATGCGCCCGAATGTCCCGGTGGCGGCGATCGGGAAGACGGCCTCGGCGATCAGCGCTTCGATCATCAACCAGGGGATGGCCTTAATCTCGGCCTGGCTGAGCAGCAGCACTTCATCGTAGCCGCGCAAATAGCGCTTGTAGCGGGCCTCGTCGAGATATTCGGGCCATTTCGAGACGTCCTCATCACCACCGATGATGCTGAACTGGAGCGCGCCGTTGGCGACGTCAATAATGCGCGGGAGCAGGCGGGCCGAGTCGTAATCGATAACCGCCACGACGCGGTTGTCGCGGAAGAGCATGTTGCCCGGGTGCCAGTCTGCGTGGACGATCTGCTTGGGCCAGGTGTCGATGCCGAGCGTCTGCACCGTGTTGGCGGCGTGGGCGTAGCTGTCGGTGAGATACTTGAGCAGCGACGTCAGCTCATCAGCGCCGTTGGGTGCGGTTCGTGAACCCCCGCTCCCGAGAATGCTTGGTATGGCGCGCAACCCCTGCTCGACCGCAGGCGCCAGGTGGTAGCTGCCACTGGGGGGCGTCCACTCGCTCTTAAAGTCTTCCAGCAGCTTGTGGTACAGCCCAAGGATCTTCCCGCTGTCGAACGTGCTCTCGAGCGTCTGCGGGTAGCCTTGACCGGGGATGTACTCGAAGAGTTCGTAGACCGCGTTGCGCCATTGCAGCATTGAGTTGTTGTCGTGCTTCGTCCCCAGAAGGTGCGGCAGTGGGAACTGCTTGCTGGCCAGGTAGAGCTGCAACGCGTGGCAGAACGCGACCTTGAACGGGTCATCCTTCCCACGGGCGCGGCGTTTCAGGAGAAACTTGCCCTGATCGGACGCGATGAGGAGCTTGGGCGCCTTGCGCGACCCACGCGGGAACTCGACGATGGATTCGATGACGCCGATCTCAAAATGGGACAGAACGCACGCGAGCTCTTCGCCACCAAACGTTTCGCGCCCCCCGGTTTTCGGGCTTGTTCCGGTGCCAGAGGCACCGCTGGGGGCCGGGGTTACGGTTGGCTGCATGGCGATAGTCATCCCGACGTTCAGCGTAAGACAGGTTACGGCCAGTGGTTGGGAGGCATCTTATCGCAACCCGAAAGAGTTGCAATTGGGTGTTTCGAGCCCACGACGTTGTTTGGGCATCACGAGTGACCCATCCCGTCCCACCAAACTGTTAGCCCGGTCGCGAGCGACCCGGCTAACCGGGGTTTGTATATCGGAGTCAGCCCAGATTTTCGATCCACTGCAAGGCCTTCCGTCTATAATCCGCCCGTGCGCCTCACGTTGCTGCCCAACCCCGTCGTCTTGCCCGTTGTCGACGGGACGGGGCCACGTTCGATCGCTGCGGTTCGCGTGCTGCGCATTAGTATCACGGATCGGTGCAATTATCGTTGCACCTATTGCATGCCGGCCGACGGTGTTGCGTGGTTGCCTAAGGACGACGTGCTGACCTTCGAAGAGATCGCCAACGTCGTGCGGGCGGCGATCGAGGTGCATGGCATTCGCCGGTTCAAGTTGACCGGGGGTGAACCGACCGTGCGGCGTGGGCTGGTCGACCTCGTCGGGATGTTGCGGCGGATCGACGGCATCGACGACCTGTCCCTTACTACCAATGGCGAACGCCTGGCCGACCTGGCCGACCCCCTGCGCCAAGCCGGTCTGGACCGGCTCACCGTCAGCATCGACTCGCTGCGACCGGATCGATTCCACACCATCACGCGCACCGGTGACCTGTCGAACGTGCTGCGCGGGCTCGACCGGGCCGAAGCGGTCGGCTTTCAATCCACCAAGATTAACTGCGTCGCGATGCGCGGTGTGAACGACGACGAATTCGTCGACTTCGCGCGGCTGACGCTCGACCGACCGTTGACCGTTCGCTTCATCGAATACATGCCACTCGGCGACGCCGCGGTGCAGTTGCCGAGTGATTCGCGCGCCGTCGATGAATCCGAAATCGGCCCCGCGGGGGGTTGCGGCGCACAGGATCGCGGTGATGTGTTTATCTGCGAGACCGAGATCCGCGATGCGATCGAACGCGATCTGGGTCCACTGGAAGCGATTGAACGCGCCACCGAATCGGGCGTTGGTCCGGCCATTCCCTATCGCCTGTCGCTGGGCAGCCCGCGCGGGCGCATCGGCTTCATCAGCGCGATGAGCGCCCCCTTCTGCGCCACGTGCAACCGCTTGCGTCTGACCGCCGACGGTGTCCTTCGTTCGTGCCTTTTTGAAGGTGGCGAAGTCGATGTGCGCGGGGTGCTGCGGTCGGTCCGTTCGCCGGCAGATCGCCGTGACGCGCTCGGCCGCGCAATGACCGATTGCGTGCGCCTGAAGCCCGAAGTTCACAGTGGGCACGGCAATCAGCAGATGAGCCGTATTGGGGGATAACGCTCAGGGCCCCGCTGGCTCTTCGTCGTCGTCCGGGGAGACTTCCACTGGAATCTGATATTTCCCGTCCAGCCAACGCCCCAGGTCGACCAGTTTACACCGTTCCGAGCAGAACGGAAAAATCCCCAACGGCTGTTCGGGTGGGGGTTCGGCGACGGTCTTTCGGCAAATCGGGCACTGCATGGATTAAATTCTAGCCATCTCGATGCGCGATCGCATGCATCGGAGGGCTTGTCCCCGTAAACTCTTCGACCGATGCCGAAAACAGCCACGCTCACCATCGACGGGAAGACGATCGAACTGCCGCTCATTACGGGCACCGAAGGCGAAAACGCCATCGACGTGACCAAGCTGCGCGACCAGACCGGGTACATCACGCTTGACCCCGGTTATCGCAACACGGGCAGTTGCGTCAGTGACATCACGTTCATCGACGCCGAAGCGGGCATCCTGCGCTACCGCGGTTACCCGATCGAAGAACTCGCCGAGCGCAGCTCGTTCCTCGAAACGGCTGCGTTGCTGATCGACGGCAAACTGCCCACCTCGACTGAGTTGGACGCATTCCTCGGGCGCATCGCGAGCCACACACCGGTTAATCCCGGCTTGCTAAAGATCCTGACCGGCTTCCCGCAGGACGCCAGCCCGATGGCGATGCTGTCGGCGTGCATCAACGGTTTGTGCGGGTACCACCCTGAAGTTCTTGAAGACTCAACCGAACACTTCACCGTCAACAGCGCCAAGCTGATCGCCAAGGTGCGCACTCTGGCGGCGGCGATCTATCGGCACAGTGTCGGTAAGCCCGCGCTCGAACCGGTCGACATTCCCGGCCCTGCCAAGCCATCCAACTACACAGCCAAATTTCTGCAGATGATGTTTGGCGAAGCGCCCAAGCCCGAGGTGGCCCGCGCGCTGGACCTGATCTTCCTGCTGCACGCCGACCACGAACAGAACTGCTCGGCCAGCACCTGCCGCATGGTCGGCAGCAGTCACACCAACCTCTTCGCCAGCTGCGCCGCTGCGGTGTGCGCCCTGTGGGGCCCGCTGCACGGTGGTGCCAACGTCGAGATCATGAATCAGCTCGAGCAGATTCATCAGGACAACATCGACCCCGACGATTTCCTGGCAGGCGTGAAGGCCAAGAAGTACCGCCTGTTCGGCTTCGGTCACCCGATCTACCGCAACTACGACCCACGGGCGCGTATCCTCAGCAAGGCGGCAGAGGAAGTGATGTCGGCGATGAAGGTCGAAGACCCGCTTCTAAAAATCGCAAGGCGGTTGGAAAAGGTCGCGCTGGCCGACGATTACTTCGTCAGCCGCAAGCTGTATCCCAATGTCGACTTCTACAGCGGCATCCTGATGCGCGCGATGGGCGTGCCGACGGACATGTTCACCGTACTGTTCGCCGTTGGACGCATGCCCGGCTGGATCGCCCAGTGGAAAGAAGTGCGCGACCAAAAGGGCAAAATCTACCGCCCGCGCCAGATCTACACGGGACAGGTGGGGAACCACTACGAAGCGTAGTAGCGCATCCTCATTAAACGCAGCATGTCATCCCGAAGGGAGCAGTAGCGACCTGAGGGATCTCGACGGGGCAAAAGCGTTCGTCGATCGAGATCCCTCGGGTCGCTACTGCTCCTCTCGGGATGACAACTACTAAACTCTATGGCGCTGTAACTGAGTAGGATCAAACTTGTCCGACCGGACAGGCGTTACTTCTTCTTATCCTTCTTCGCAGTGGGCTTGGCGGACGACGTCTTGGGCTTCTCAACCGCAGGCTTGGTTTCCGCTTTCGTCTCGGCCGGCTTCGATTCCGTTGCCGCTGCCGGCTTGGCATTGTCCCCAGCCTTTGTTTCGGTTGGCTTTGCCTCACCACCGCCACCACTATCGGCCTTGGCCTTCTCGGCGTAGCCTTTGTCGCGATAGTCGGTGATGTAAAAGCCACTGCCCTTAAAAATCAGCCCCGCGCCCGTACCGATCAGTCGGCGGACCTTCTTCTTCCTGCACTTGGGGCAGACCTTGATCGCGTCCGAAGACATCGTCTGAAACTTCTCAAAGTCGTGGCTGCAGGCATCGCAGTGGTAGTCGTAGGTAGGCATAAGAAAATAAGGATGAAAAGGAAGGATGAAGGTTGAAGGGAAGGCGAAGGTATTTTCATCCTTCATCCTTCTTTTTCATCCCTATCCCAGTTTGCTCACCGCCACCTGAGCCGGTCGCAAGGTGCGGCCGTGCAAGGCGTAGCCTTTTTGCAGCAATTGGGTGACGGTCGGTTCGTCGTATTTTTCTGACGGTTGCTGGATGAGCGCTTCGTGCTTGGTCGGGTCGAAAGGCTCACCTTCTTTCGGGGCGATCTCCTCGACCTGCTGTTGCTTGAGGACGTTCAGCCACTGGTCGTGGACGATCTGCATCCCCTGCAGGATCGACGCGACATCGAGCTTGCTCTGGTCTTGTGCAAGGGCCCGCTCGAAGTTGTCGATGACCGGGATAAGGCTCTTAATCAGCGACGAGTTCGCGTACTGCAGCCGCTGGTCAAACTCACCTTGCATGCGCTTCTGACTGTTCTTGAACTCGGCCGTGGCGCGGGCAAGGCGCTCGTAGAGGTCGTTGCGCTCGGCCTGCAGTTGCAGCATGTCGTTGGACGGTTGTTCGTCTTCGGTCGGTTGGTCATCCATGTTTTCGGTGGTCTGTTCGGACATCGTTCATTTCCTTACTGACGGACTACAAATCCGACCTCGTTACTTTGCCTAGTCACCGCTGAAGACCTCTTTGAGCTTGTCCAGAAAGCCCTTGCGTTGCGGCATGCTGTTGCCGCTGTCCTCGGTCGCGGCGAAATCGCGCAACAGTTGCTTCTGTTTTTCGTTGAGCTTCCGGGGAATCTCGATCAAAACCTGGACCAGTTCGTCACCGGACTTGCCACTGCGCAGGTCGGGCAGGCCCTTGCCTTTGAGTTTGAACACCTCACCATGCTGCGCGCCGGCGGGGATGTCTAGCTGTTCCTTGCCTTTCAGGGTCGGCACGTCGATCTCACCACCGAGCGCGGCCTGCGTGAAACTGATCGGCACCTGGCAGACGAGGTCGTTGTTGTGCCGTGTGAACATCGGGTGCGGCTTGATCGCGATGTAGCAGTGCAGGTCGCCTGCAGGCGCGCCGTTCTCTCCGGCCTCACCTTCACTAGCGATGCGCACCGCCTGGCCTTCATGCACGCCTGCGGGGATTTTCACCGTCACGACACGCTTTTTCTGCTGGCGACCCGTACCGTTGCATCCACTGCACTTGTCTTTCACGATGCTGCCGCGCCCACGGCAGTTGGGGCACGCTGTGACCATGCGAAACATGCCACCGAAGCCCTGCTGGGCGACCCGGCCCTGTCCGCCACACGTTGCGCAAACCGTCGGTGAACTGCCCGGTTTGGCGCCACTTCCTTTGCAGAGGTCGCAGGTGTCCTGCTTGTCGAACTCGATCGTCTTCTCGACCCCGCTGGCCACTTCCTGCAGCGTCAATTCGACCTGTGTTTCCAGGTCAAACCCGCGTTGCCCACCCGCGCGGCCACCCCCACCACCCCCACCTCCGCGCCGCTGGCCACCGAACGCGTCACCGAAGATGCCTTCGAACATCGAGAAGATGTCACCGGCATCCATATGCGAGAAATCGTGCTGCCCCCCAACGCCCGCATGACCATGCTGGTCGTAGCGTTGTCGCTTCGTGTCGTCCGACAGCACCTCGTACGCCTCGGCGCACTCTTTAAACTTGTGCTCGGCCTCGGCATCCCCCGGATTGCGATCCGGGTGAAACTTCATCGCCAGCCGCCGATACGACCGCTTGATCGTCTCACCGTCGGCCGTGCGCTCGACACTCAAAACTTCATAATAATCGCGTTTGGTCGTGGCCATCACATTTCCGTCGCACACCGTTCGAAGTCGCGGTGTGCTAGAGCACACCCTACGTGACTTATCCATTACCTCACCAAACACCGCGGAGACACGCGGATCATACAGATCATCCTCGTGCCTCCGCAGTGGCGGTGATGAATTTTAGGGCAAAGCGAGCGTCGTTTCGACTCCGCTGCCGAAGGCGATTACGACACCGCGCCGGTGACGAGGTTGCTCTCGTCCTTCTTTTCCTTGATCTCGGTGATCAGGACGTCCGTCGTCAGCGCCAGCGCAGCGACCGAAGCGGCGTTGGCCAGCGCGGTTTTGCTGACCTTGGCGGGGTCGATGATGCCCATCTTGAACATGTCGCCGTACTCGTCGGTGGCGGCGTTGTAGCCGTAGGACGGGTTCTTGTTTTCCAGCACCTGCGCGACGACGACCTCACCGTCTTCACCGGCGTTGTCGGCGATCTGGCGGGCCGGGGCGCGAAGGGCTTCACACAGGATGTCGTAACCGATGCGCTCGTCGCCCTTGGCCTTGCTGCGGGCGTTCTCGACCGCTTCGATGGCACGCAGGTAAGCGACACCACCGCCGGGCACGATGCCGTCGATGGCTGATGCCTTGACGGCGTGCAGCGCGTCGTCGATGAGGTCCTTGCGTTCCTTCATCTCCGTTTCCGTCGCAGCGCCCGCCTTGATGACTGCCACGCCACCGGTCAGCTTCGCCAGGCGTTCCTGGAGCTTTTCCTTGTCGTAATCGCTGGTCGTCTTCTCGATCTGCATGCGGATCTGCTCGGACCGGGCGACGATGTCCTTCTTCGATCCACCACCCTCGACGATCAGCGTGTTTTCCTTGTCGACGACGATGCGCTTGGCGGTGCCGAGCTGGTCGAGCTCGATGTTCTCGAGCTTCAGGCCCAGGTCTTCACTGATGAACGTGCCACCGGTCAGAACCGCCAGGTCGCCCATGATCGCCTTGCGGCGGTCACCGAAGCCCGGGGCCTTCACGGCGCACACATTCAGGATGCCGCGCAGCTTGTTGACGACCAGAGCCGCCAGCGCCTCGGCGTCCACGTCTTCGGCGACGATCAGTAGCGGCTTGCCACCGGTCGCGATCTTGTTCAGCAGCGGTAGCAGTTCCTGCAGGTTGCTGATCTTCTTTTCATGCAGCAGGACCAGCGCGTTCTCCTGAATCGCCTGCAGCGTCGTCGGGTTCGTGAGGAAGTACGGGGACAGGTAGCCCTTGTCGAACTGCATGCCCTCGGTGTACTCGAGCACGCTCTCGGTGCCCTTGCCCTCGTCGACCGTGATGACGCCTTCCTTGCCGACCTTTTCCATCGCCTCGGCGAGCAGCTCACCGATGTGTTCGTCGCCGTTGGCGCTGACGGTGGCGACGCGCTTGTAGTCGTCACGACCCTTGACCTTCTTGCTGATCGCTTGAATCGCTTCCGCGGCGATCTCGGACGCCTTGAGGATGCCACGCTGAACGACGACCGGGTTGACCGCGCCGGCCGTCACGTATTTGAGGCCTTCCTTCACGATCGCCTCAGCGAGCACCGTCGCGGTCGTTGTACCGTCACCGGCAACGTCGCCGGTCTTGGAAGCGACGGCGCTCACGAGCTTGGCGCCCATGTTCTCGAACGGTTGCGGGAGCTCGATTTCCTTCGCGACCGTCACACCGTCTTTGGTAATGCGCGGCGAACCGAACGACTTCTGAATGACGACATTCTTCCCGCGCGGCCCGAGCGTCGCTTTGACGGCGCGAGCCAATTGCGCCATACCCGCGAACAGTTCCGCGCGAGCGTCGGTTTCAAATTTCAATTGTTTACTGGCCATAGGATTCTCCGGAATGGTTCACCGCAGAGACGCAGAGGGCAGAACGCAGAGTGACGCAGAGGAAATGAAATCCAATTTCGTTTCGTCCCGTCCACCTGCAGTGCTGCTCTACATTCGTCTGTGGTTTATCTCTTGATCTTTACTCTGCGTTTCTCTGCGTTCCGCTCTCTGCGCCTCTGCGTTCCGCACTCTACGCCTCTGCGTGCAATCTTCTTATTCCAGCACGCCGAGGATGTCCGATTCGCGCAGGATGACGAACTTTTGTCCGTCCACTTCGACGTCGGTGCCGCTGTACTTGCCGTAGTAGATCGTCTCGCCGGCCTTCACACCGACGTCGTGGCGCTTGCCGTTGTCGTCGAGCTTGCCGGGACCGACCGAAATGACTTTGCCCTGGGTCGGCTTTTCCTTGGCACTGTCGGGCAACAGAATGCCCGACTTCGTCTTGGTCTCCGCGTCCGATTGTTTCACGATCACCCGATCCGCAAGGGGCTTGAGTTTGATTGCCATAATTTGGTTTCCTCTGTTCGCTTCCTCGTAGGGCGGGCACTGCCCACCGTGTTCTCTATCCTGAATTGGTGGGCAATGCCCACTCTGCAAACGTTATGCAGACTTCTTTCGTTTCTTACCGGTCGACAGACCCTGAATGACGCCTCGCAGCACGCTGTTGACGGCCTGCGAGGTACTGAACACCTTGGCGACGTCAGGGTCCAACTCGACGCGCGTCGTCGGCTTGACGTGCATCCGTCCCATCGTGGCCCGCTTGAAAAACTCGGGGGGCAACGGCGGGTTCTCAGGATCAACGGCCTGAGCGGTTTTTGATTTCTTCTTCATACTTTTGCGCCTCAACACGAGTCGCTTTTCGAGCACTGATGATCCAGACCACATCGCCGTGATGCTCGGTGGTCACTATAACCAACACGCGCGATTTTTCTGACACGCCGACCGTTCGCCAACGATCTTCTTCGTCCGAGTGCTCGGCATCGTAGTCCTGCAAATACAGGTCGTTGCCGAAGACCGTCTTGGCCTCGTCGAATGAGACGCCATGCTTCCGGCGATTACCCTTCGCCTTGGCTGCGTCCCAATCGGACTTCACAAACACCTCGGCAAGCGGTGGGCAGTGCCCACCCTACTAATCCGTCGTAACAACGTAAGCAACCTAGAGCAGCGACCCTATGACAAGCATTGACCCAACGATCACAAAAGCATCGAAAGACCAATCGCCGATCGTCCGCTTGCGCTTCTGCAGAACCGGCTCATCGTCGAGTTGGTTCTGTCGCTGGCCATTGTTTACATCATGTCCATGCCACCCATACCACCCATGCCACCGCCGTGGTCGTGGTCGCCACCGCCACCGCCGGCGGGCTTGGGTTTCTCTACGATGATGCAGTCGGTCGTCAGTAATAGGATCGCCACTTCGGCGGCGTTGTTCAGGGCGGTGCGTTCGACCTTCGTGGGGGTCAGGATGCCGGCCTTGAGCATGTCGACGTATTCACCGGTCAGCGCGTTGTAGCCTTCGTTGTCCTTGCCTTCCATGACCCTGCGGACGACGACGGCGCCACTCTCACCGGCGTTTTCGGCGATCTGACGCAACGGGGCGGTGATCGCTTGCCGTACGATCTTCACACCGGTGGCTTCGTCCCCTTCCAGTTGCAGGTTCAGAGCCTTCAGCGTGCGGATGAGGGCGACGCCCCCACCTGGCAAAACGCCTTCCTCGACGGCGGCGCGGGTTGCGTGCAGCGCGTCTTCGATGCGGGCCTTCTTTTCCTTCAGTTCCGCTTCCGTCGCAGCGCCGACGTTAATCTGGGCCACGCCACCGGCCAGTTTGGCCAGGCGTTCCTGCAGTTTTTCGCGGTCGTAGTCGCTGGTCGTGATCTCGATTTCCCGGCGGATCTGGGCGATGCGGCCCTGAATGTCCTTCGATTCACCAGCGCCTTCGATAATCGTCGTGTTGTCGTTGTCGACGGTGATCTTCTTGGCCTGACCGAGGTGTTCGATCTCGACCTTGTCGAGCTCAATGCCGAGGTCCTTCATAATCGCCTGCCCACCCGTGAGGACCGCAATGTCCTCGAGCATGGCCTTGCGGCGGTCGCCATAACCGGGTGCCTTGACGGCGGCGATGTTCAGGATGCCACGCAGCTTGTTCACGACGAGCGTTGCGAGGGCTTCACCTTCAATGTCTTCGGCGATGATGAGCAGCGGGCGCTTGGTCTTCTGGATCTTTTCCAACAGCGGCAAGAGCTTGGCGACCGAGCTGATCTTGTCTTCGTAAATGAGGACGAACGCGCGGTCGAACTCGACGATCATCTCGTCGGGGTTGGTGACGAAGTTTGGCGACAGGAACCCACGGTCGAACTGCATACCTTCGACGACGTCGATCTCGGTCTTGAGGGTCTTGCCCTCTTCGACAGTGATGACGCCGTCCTTCCCGACGCGCTCCATGGCGTCGGCCATGATCGCACCGATCTCGCGGTCGTTGTTGGCGGAAATGCTCGCGACGTTGGCGATGTCTTCCTTACCACTGATCTTCTTGCTGCGCTTCTTGAGGTCTTCGGACACGACCGTGACGGCTTTGCGGATGCCACGGGCCAGCGCGTTGGCGTCGGCGCCGCTGGTCAGGGCCTTGTAGCCTTCTTTGAAGATGGCTTCTGCGAGCACGGTCGCGGTCGTGGTGCCATCACCGGCGACGTCGGACGTCTTGCTGGCGGCTTCCTTCACGAGCTTGGCGCCGATGTTTTCGAATTTGTCTTTGAGTTCGATCTCCTCAGCGACCGTTACACCGTCTTTGGTGATGGTCGGTGAGCCCCAACCCTTGTCGATGACGGCGTTGCGGCCACGTGGCCCGAGGGTGACTTTGACGGCTCGAGCCAGCTTCTCCACACCGGCGAGCAGGGACTTTCGGGCTTCCACGTCAAACGAGAGTATCTTAGCAGCCATGTTTCAGGGTCCTTTCGAATCAATTCGTCGTATCCAACCGGTCCCACTGGGCAAACCTCAGCCGAGACTATCCACCAGTGACCGGCAAAGGGGCCATAACAAACCCAATGCCGTAAAATCGCTCGCTGTTAAAAGATTATGCCAGTTACACTTATGACCCAGCCTCGATAAGGTTCCACCTGTCAGGCTGGCAGGTGGCGGCGCGATCGCTGCCAACAACTGCCAATTCTGGCAACGGTGAACCGTGTCGATCTCCCCGGAGCGCAAGTATGGATTGGCTGACCCACATCCAATGGCCCGCGATGGTCGTCACTGTGCTGGCGGCCTGGTTGGTGGCGTCGTCCTCGCCCAAGAGCCGCAAGATTGGGTTCTGGGTCTTCCTGGCCAGCAACGTGCTCTGGGTAGCCTGGGGTCTTCACGCCAACGCGTACGCCTTGATCTGCCTGCAAATCGCGCTGGCAACGATGAACATTCGCGGGGCGAAAAAGAACGATGAGCAGACGGAGGGATAATCCCCCTTGGCGATCAAGTGCTCGTCCCTTCGTCGCACGCCTGGGCAAAGCATTGCACCGGTTAGACTGGGTTCTTCCGTTTGTCATCTCCAACGAAGCGGTAGCGAACCGAGGGATGACAAACGGGGGTCACAGAACATTCGCAGAGGAGGCGTTCCGGGAGACGTCATGATTATCGTCGCCGGTCTCTGATCTTCGAATCGCGAAGTGCCGAAGCGCCCAGGCCAATCCGACGTTGATCGGTAACGCCAGCGCGATGATGTCCCCGTTCACCTGTCGGAACCCGGGAAAAACTTTCAGCAGCAAACCGACGACGCTCAGCGCCGCGATGACGACCGCTACCTTCGCGGCGGCCCGGCGGGCCCATTTTGTGCCGACCAGGCCCATGAATGTCAGCAGTGGCACGAGCAGCAGCAGTGGATTCGTCTGCAGCAGGTTTTCATTGCGATACGCCGCGACATGATCCGTCGCGACCCAGCCGAAGAGCATGATCGCCCCACCGATGCCGGCCAACAGGGACCACCCGACGACCAGCGCGAACATCGCCAGCCGCCCCACCTTGGCGCGCTTTGCCCATCGTGCCGCACCGATGAGCAAGGCGCCGATCGTCACGCCGGCAATTGCATAGAACGGCCAATACAATGGCACCTTCGTCGCGGGCATGGCAAACTTTCCGCTCGTCAATTCGACCTCGCTCTTCACCAGCGGCACCGCGTTGCCCGCAGCGTCAAACACCGTCACCGAGCGAACGTGCCGCTGCAGCTGGAAGGGCAGGAACGATTCGTCCCACTGGTCCAGCTTGTGGTCCACGCGCGGGCCCAGAACCGTCTGCAGCGCGGTGTAAAGTGGAATCACGCTCGCGAGCGTGCGGCGGGTGTGGTCGCGATACGTCGTGCCCGTCTCCACGCCCTTGGTCGCTCGGCCGATGGCGCCACCGACCGATTTGTCAATCGCATCGCGCACGCGCGTCGTGCAATTGTCCTGATAGTAATCGTAGTTGTAGTAGCGATTCGCCGGTCGTTCGTTCCACGCGACGAAGCGCAGCAGATCGATCGCCTGTCCGGGCGTGAGGTTCAATTCCTGCTCCCAGATCGACCGCCCGGCGCCCGCGTACCCTTCGAGTGTCAACGGCCCGTCATAGCCACCCATCGAATACTGCAACCGCCCCTGGATGAAGCGCGTCAACAGGTCGACCGGCCCTTCAGCCTCGAACAGCCCCCAATTGTAGATGACGTCGTACCCCGCCTTGTCGTCGCGCAGGCGCAGCGCAGTGTGCCCGAACTTTTCAAAGGTCTCTTCGCCGGGCCCAAACGTGATCAGGGAAACCGTCTGCGCCCGCGCAGGGACGACGACTGCGAACAAGACGAGCAACACGAAGACAACGTTGATGCGCATGGGCGAAACATCGTCGGGCAAAGGGCTTTGCGGGGCAAGACTGAGCTAACCACGGAGGCACAGAGACCCCCTTTCCCAAGCCCGATAACATTTCGTTGCGACGCTCGCAGGTCGACCTGTCCGATATCAGTCGCATGGTCGACCCGCAGCATGCATCACTCACTCCCCTGACTCGCCGGCTGTGGAAGGCTGCCGGGTTGATGGTGATCCTGCTGGCGACGTTCCTGGTGATTAACCCGTTTTTGCCCAAGGATAAGGCGCTGGTCGGCGCGGACCTCGGTCATGATTTTCTCGCGTTCTACACCGCAGGCACCTTTGCCCGGCAAGGAGACTACGCGGGCATGTACAACTTGCGCGCCGTGCAGCAGTTCCAACAAACCCTCGCAGCGAGCGTGGGGCTCGAATTCATATCCGAACTACTCCCCTGGTGGAACCCCCCCTTCGCGGCTCTTGCGATCGAGCCACTGTCGCTGCTGCCGTACCGCACGGCGCGGCTCGTCTGGATCGGCATCAACGTCACCTGCGTGCTTGCTGCGTGCGGCCTGTTGATGCGAATGATCGCTAAGTTATCCGATTGGCGACACGCCACCCTTGTCCCTGCGATCCTGTTAACGAGCATGCCGTTCCTGCTGTTGGTGACGCACGGTCAGAACACCGGCATTTCACTGCTGCTATTGACGGCCGTCGTCGTGCTCTGGCGGGCCCGCAGCGCGTTGGCGGCCGGGGCGGTCTGTGGATTGTTGTTCTACAAACCACAACTCGGCGCGCTCGTCGCGATCGCGCTGACGATCCGCCTGGGACCACGGGCATTGCTCGGCGTCGGTTGCACGGGCGTTGTATTGCTCGTCGTCACAAATACCACCATGCCTGGCGCGCTGGGCGCGTTCCTGCTGGACATGCCGGCCAACCTCACGGCGTTTCAAGAGAAGAACACCTACTACTGGGAACGCCACGTCACGTTCAAAGCCCTATGGCGGCTGATGATCCAGGGTCACGCTACGGGTCCCACCGCGACGAGTGTTGTCGTCCTGTGGACCACTTGCACCCTGGCGTTGGGTGGATGGCTGCTGAAGACACTCTGGCGGCGGGATGGGCAACTGTTCACCGAGGACCGCGCCATCGCCGCGACGATTGTCTGCTCACCTTTGCTGATGCCGTTTTACTTTGATTACGACCTGTTGCTTCTGGCAATCCCGATCACGCTCTACGCGGTTGATCGGTTGCGATCGCACCTTGTCCAACCCTTCGACCGCTGGACGACGATCACCTGGACCGCGTTGACGGCGTACATGCTCGTCCACCTGCTCGTCGCTGAGCGTGTGAACGTCAACGGCACCACTGTCCTGCTGATCGGTTGCGCCGGGGTCACACTGGCGCGTCGGTGGAACGCAAGCGGCGACGTCCCACTTACTTTGCCGAACGAAGCGCCCGCAACCTGCCGCATGGCGGCATGAATGGTCGATACACTCGGCATGCCCCCTCGTCGCCCCTTTCGCTACACGCTGTGGAAGCTCGGCATCGGCGTGATGCTGTTCGTCATCGTCGCCGCCGCGACCCACGCGGTGCTGCCGGTCGACAAGCAGTTGCATGGTGGCGACATCGGCAAGGACCTCATGCCCTCCTACGCCGCCGGTCGACTGGTCGCCGAGGGGCGTGGCCATCAACTGTTCAACGCCTACGAAGTAACGCGAATCGTCCGCCAGACCTGGGCCGATGCCTACCCTGCGGACACCGTGCCCACCTTGCTCGCGCCCTGGTTGAACCCTGCGTTCTACGCGCTGCCGTTTGCGCCCTTGTCACGACTCGGCTACGGCAACGCGCAACTCGTCTGGCTGACCGCCAACCTGCTGTTCATCGGCGTCTCGTGCGCGGCTCTGATGCGCCTGCTTCCACCGGCGATGCCCTGGTCGGTCAAAGGGCTCGTGCCGTTGCTGGTCGTGTGCTCATTCCCATTCGTGCAGGCGATGTGCTATCAGCAGAACACGTTTCTTTCGCTAGCGATCCTGTCGACGGGAACGCTGTTGGCGATGCGATCCGTTGCAACGGGTTCACCTCGGCTGGCGTTCGCTGCGGGGGTGGTGGTTGGGCTGCTGGCATTCAAACCGCAATTGGCGGTCGTGGCCACGATTGCGATCGCGGTGTCGGTGGGATATCGCGCCGTCGTCGGGGCGGCGTTGTCCGTTGTCACGTTGTTCGCGATGGGCGAATGGGCGATCCCCGGATCGACGGCTGCGTTCGCTTTTCAGATGCCTGTCGTCGTCGCGACACTGCTGGAACGAGCCGGCTTCCCGTGGTCGTCGCACGTGACGCTGCTGAGCTTCTGGCGACTGTTACTTCAAGGCCCCACCGGCGCGACCTCAACGCCCGTCAACGGGGTCTGGATCACGAGCATCGGCGTCGTCGGGCTGATGCTGTGTCGCGCTGCCTGGACGGTGCGGCGTCATCGACACGACGACCCGGCGATTCACCGTCGCTGGCTCGCCGCTGCGGTGTGCGCGACCCCGTTGGTGATGCCGTACTTTATGGGTTACGACCTGTTGCTGCTGGCGGTCGCGGGGACGTTGTTTGCGGTCGATGGGTTGACCACTAGTGAAATGTCACGATCGGATCGCCGAACGGCGTGGCTATGGGTTGCGTTCTCACTATGGCTGCTGTTTCAACCGCCGTTCGCGATGGGTTGGCGAGTGAACGTGAACGTCGTGCTGCTCGCGACCGTCACATTCGCGATGGTGCGACGGGTTCACACAAACCCGTCGATCGCAACGTTGTCCACGCGTCTCATTCACCCCGTCATCCTTCGCCGAGCGGCGTGATCCGGCCCCTCGCCCATGTACTCATGGAATAGGTCAGGGTGAGGGTGATTTCGAGTTACGCAAAGTTCTCGCCATTGGAAATCACCCTCACCCGGCCTCTCCCGCAGTCCCGGGAGAGGAGCCAGAATCGTCCGATAAGATCTATAGCCCCTTCCCCACCAGCCGGCGTCCCTTCATCGCCGATGACATAGCCATGTCTCTGTCGATCGCGTCTCGTCCATATGGCGTTCCGGTCAGCCGTCTGTTGTGGAAGGCGGCCAGCGTTCTGCTGTTGTTGACGATTATTGCCGGGGCGATCGGCATGACGATGCCCGCAGATAGAAAACTCGGTTGGACGCTCTTCGGCAACGACCTCATGCCGTCCTACGCCGCGGGTCAACTGATCCGCGAGGGGCAGGTGGATCAGATTTACAACCCGTATGCGGTGAAACGGGTCATCCGCAGCCTCTGGGCCGAGCATTACGCGCAGCATCCGATGTCCGATGGGCTGGCGCCGTGGTTGAACCCACCGGCTTTCGCGCTGCTGTTCGTCCCGCTGGCTGGGTTGCCCTACGGGCAGGCAATGACGGTCTGGATCGGGTTCAACGTCGCGTGCCTGACAATCGCGTGCCTGCTGCTGATGAAGCTTCTACCGACCGGCACACCGCGTAGCGTGCGCTGGCTGGTGCCGTTGCTCGTGCTGACGTCGTTCCCACTTTTGCAGGCGATCTGCCATCAGCAGAACACGTTTCTTTCACTGGCCATCCTCGCTGCGACACTGCTGCTGGCAACGCGATCACGTGACGCTGCGACGGTTCGGTGGTCCAGACCGCTGACCTACGCGACCGGCGCGGTCGCAGGATTGCTGCTGTTTAAACCCCAACTGGGCGCCCTCGTCGCGATCGCCATCGCCGCCGTAGCAGGTTATCGCGCGCTGATCGGGGCGGCATTGACGGGAACGGTGCTGCTGGCGATCGGTGAACGGGCGCTACCGGGCGCGACGTGGGAATTTCTACTGGGCCTGTCCGACACCGTCCGCCTGGTCCAAGAGCGGGCCGACTACCACTGGCAACGGCAGACGACGCTGCTGGCGTTCTGGCGAATGCTGTTCCAACGCGACCTCGGCGGGCCAACGTTCCCGGCGATCAAACTGCTATGGCTGGCGTCAATGGGCGTGATTGCTTTCACTCTGACGCGAACCGGTGTCGCTGCATGGCTTAGTAAGGACGCCACCACGTCGCGCCGCTGGTTGGCCACCGCGATTGTCGCCATGCCGTTGGTGATGCCGTATTACATGGACTACGACCTGCTGCTGCTGACCGCAGCGGGCGTGCTGTATGCGGGTGACGTCGTCATGAAAGGTGGATTGACCTATTCAGATCGATGGGTCGTTCGAAGTTGGCTCACTCTGGCAATCGTCATGCCCCTCGAACCCGTCCTGGGCGCGATCCTCAGCGTAAACTTCAACACAATCGCGCTGACGATGCTGACCCTGACAATGGTCCAACAGATTTATGCAAAGCGCGCCATGACGTCGGTTTGCTCAACTCCACTGGGCAGGTCCCCCGGCAGTCTCGAACCCATGCATCAACGCGCCGCGTAACACAGATCGACGCGCCCCGGACAAACCTTTAAGATGTCCATTGATTCGACGAACGATCGAGGGAGACCAAACACATGAAACTCAACTTCTGGCAATGGATCGGCGTAGGGCTCTTGTTCGTCGGCGTGCTTCTCTACTTCCGGCGCACCGCCAACCCACCGAGCGCGACCGATGCAACACCCAACGGAATCACCACACCAACCACCATGCCACTACCGACGACGAATCCGTAATTCACACACGAGCTTCCCCCTATTCGTAGGGGTGGCTTTAACCGCCAGTATTTGATTCCCATCGCGGACGGTGCCTATTCGGCCTCTACCCGTGGCAATTCGGTCTTCTCAATACACCCGCGAGACGCCCATGCTATCGTGCAATGGCGAGCGTCCCTGGTCGCGATAGCGTGATGCCATGTCCTACGCCGCACCCAGCGCCTCTCTCCACCGCGACCTGATCAGCGCCTATGCCGCGTCGGGGGCACGGATCGCGAGCTGGGCTATCGTGTCGGCCGTGGTGTATCGCACGCAAGGGGCCGAACCGTTCGCGATTCTGGCGATCATTCGATCGACATTGAGCTTTCTAAATTTCTCGACGCTGGGACTGGCGCCCGCGCTCGTGCGGATGCTTGCGATCGCCAAGCAAAGCAACACGGCCGATCTCACTGAAATCTCCGCGTCGCCACGGCGCTCGACGGCGAGCGACGACCAAGTTCTGCGTTATGCAATGCCGGAACGACCGTCGGACCTCACCCCGGATGTGCGGACGGGTCGGGTCTACGCCAGCAGTGAATCGCTCGCACTTTGCTTGGGCGTCATCGCGTTGATCCCTGTTTGCTTTTACGCGCGATACGTGAAGGACGTCCATCATCTGTCACCGTTGCAGGAACAATGGCACGCAACCTCTCTGGCAGCATTTCTTGGCATCGGCATTGTCGTGCGACTTGTCAGCGAACCGTCTGCTGGTCTGTTGCAGGTTAGTGGGCGCATCTGGCTCGACAACGCGATACAGACCGCAGCGGACATCACGTGGTGTCTTAGCATTTTAATCCTGAAGCCCGAGTTGAATGTCGTTGGGCTCACGTACTTGCTGTGCAGCATCGGTGTGTTCGTCGCCCGCCGTGTGTGTGTGAAACGTTCGACCGGCATTCCTTTTCTTCACTTCTGGCGGCCCGACTGGAGTGTGATGTCCGCCCTGATGTCTGGCGGACTGCTGATTACGCTCTCGCAATTGGCCGACTTTCTCTACGCACCGATCGATTTCATACTCATCAGCAGGCTGCTCGACCCTCGATACGCTGCGACGTATGCCCCGGCCGTCCAAGTCGACGCGGCGTTGCTCGTCCTCGTCACCGGTTTGGCCGCGACGCTCTTGCCCCGAGCCGCCGTCGCGCATGCGGGGGGCGATGTCCTCACGGTGCGGCGCTATTACGTCCGTGGAACTCTGGCCAGCCTCGCGATGCTCGCGGCCGCTGCGATCGTGGTCTGGGCGACGTCTCCTTGGCTCTTCCGCCTCTGGCTCGGCGACCACCTCCCCGCGACGCAGGCAATCCTGCCCCTGATCTTGATCCACACCGTCGTCGGTGGCAGTAGCGCGGTCGGGCGGTCGATTTTGCTCGGCATGGGCAAGGTCAAGCCCTATGCGATCGCGGCGCTGACTGCGGGCGTGCTGAACGTCGTGCTCAGTTACTGCTTCGTGAAGTTCCTCGGGTTGGGTCTGAACGGCATCGTCTACGGCACGATCGTCGCCGTCGTTCTGCGGTGCGCGGTGTGGCAGCCGTGGTACGTGATGCGCAGTTTGCGGGTGAGTGAAGCGCGACCGCAAGCAATTCCATAGTACGACGGCCTCCCCATACGCCCTCATCGCGACCCGATCGCCGGTGATACCCCGCGTACGCAGGGCCGAGGGGGTGGTTGGGTCAATTCTCGCAGAGCGCATGAGAACGAGGGTTGATCGAACCGCTGTCAGACGTTACACGAGGGCCAGCCATGACGTTCATCTTATCCCAAGCGTTGCCGACCGTTCCCGACCGAACCAGCACCGAGGCTGTCACCGCGCTGGTAGTGACCACGCAACCGAGCGGTTCCAACGACACGTTGTCCGAGCAACTGGGCCTCGACACAACGCTGGCCAAGACGGAGTTCTGGAGCGGTTGGGGTGTGCTGCTGCTAGGCATTTTCCTCGGCATCGTGGGTGGAAAGGTGCTGAGCACGCTTGCCAAAGGTCTCGCCAAACGGTTGCGCGACCGCGGGTGGGACAATTACGCGACGATCGCCGACTCGGCGGCCGGGCCGGTCAACCTCTGGGCGATCACTATCGGGCTCACGATCGGCCTGGCGCCGATCTCCCTTTCCCTGGCGGTGCGCAGTTTTTCCAACGGCGTACTCAAGCTGTTGGTCATTATCGCGATCGGGTGGTTCATGTACGAGGTCGTCTCACTGATCGACGTGGTCCTGAAGAAATTCGTTCACTCGAGCGGGTCGACATTTGAGAAACAGATTATCCCGCTGGTGCGCAAGACACTGCGGATCTTCCTCGTCGTGGTGTTCGTGCTGTTCGCCGCCCAGAACGTGTTCGGCGCCGACATCGGCGCCTGGTTGGCTGGCCTGGGCATCGCAGGGCTGGCGGTGTCACTGGCGGCGCAGGACAGCATCAAGAATCTGTTCGGCAGTTTGACGATCTTCCTCGACAAACCCTTTGCCGTCGGTGAGCGCATCATCTTTGACGGTCATGACGGTGCCGTCGAGGAAATCGGCTTCCGCAGCACGAAGCTGCGCACTCTTAATGGCGAGGTCGTGACGATCCCCAACTCCAAGATCATCGACGCCAGTGTCAAGAATATCGGCAGACGCCCCAACATCCTGCGCACACTGACGATCGGCCTCACGTACGACACAAAACCAGAACAGATGGAACTGGCAATCGCGATCGTCCGTGAGATCTTTGCAATGCCGGACATTCAGAACGGTTTCAACACCGACAAAAACCCACCCAAGGTGTTCTTCGACGCGTTCTCACCGTCGAGCCTCGACCTGAAGGTCCAATACTGGTTCTTCCCCGGCAGTGACTGGTGGGCCTACGTCGACCACGCCCAGCGGTTCAACTTCGAAATGTTAAAAAGGTTCAACGACTCGGGTCTGCAGTTCGCCTTCCCAACGCAGACGCTCATGCTGGCGCGCGACGAGAAGAAGAAAGACGTTTAGTGACCGGGTGCGCAGCACCAAATGCCTCCGAAATCCTCAAGACATTTCGTCGCGTGCCTGTGCTGAATTGTCATCCCGAAAAGAGCGGAAGCGACCTGACCGATCGGTATGCAGGAGCGCTTCTGGCCAGTCGAGATCCCTCGGGTCGCTACCGCTGCCCTCGGGCGACACGTTTTCTGCAACTGAATATGTTGCAAACCGTCACACCGACGTCGTCTCGCGCAATTCGATTAAGGGCTTCTCTGCAATCGCAGTCCGCACGACCGGGGCCAGTTCAGCCTCTACTCGTTGTTTGGCGGCGTCCATCTTGGGGTAGCGGACCTCGCGGTAACCGCTGACGTCTTCAGGGCACTTCAGGACGCGCAGCGCCTGAGTGTACTGCTCATCACCGGCGAGACTCACGCGGTTCAGAAGGCCCTCGTACCATGCGAGGAAGCCGACCTCGCGCGCGTGCCAGCCGGGCAGTTTGCGCCACCACTTCATGTGACGGACGAGGTTCAACTGCCAGTCACTGGTCGTGATGCGCAATCGGATTCGCCGCTTGCCGATGTTAAACTCGGGCGACGTGTGGTGGCGGTAGACGATGTGGTCGCCGTTGCTGACATCGATACCGTACTTGTGGATATCGCGCTGCTTCTTCTCGAAGCGCGTCAGCAGGTAGGCCACATACGGCTCGTCCTTAATCAGCATGACCTTGGCCAGATTCCAGATGGTCGCCTGCGTCGCGGCGAAACCGTTGGCCTTGCCCTCGGTCGACTCAACGTCGCGCTTGTAGACGCTTCGCACGAGGTCGAGGTAGCGCTTGGCGTAGGCGGCGTCCTGATACTGCATCAGGTCATAAAGCCGCAGCGTGACGTCATACTTGGCCTCGTCGGGCAGGTCGCGTAACTGCTTCATCGCGCCGTGGACAAGTTTCTCCAGCACCATCGCGTGCTTGCGGCCGAACAGACGCGTCTTGCGCAGGATACGCACCTTGTTCGTCACCAACTGGTCCCACGTCTCGGCCTGAGGCTTGCGGGGCAACGCGCGGGGCTCGAGCGCGAGCTTGCGACCGATATTGAACGCCTTGAGGTTCTTGCGATGGTCGCGGCGGATGCTGTCCTTGATCGCCCAGGCAATGCTGTGGGCCGACACGGGGATCAGCCCGAGCTGGAACGCCACGCCGAGCATCATGATGTTCATATACTGCTTGGACCCGAGCCGTTGCTCGCACAGTTCCGAAAGGTTCTTCGCATACGAATGCTCCTCGCGGCAACTGTTGAAGATGTCTTGACGCAGTTTTTCGGGATCGAAATCGCTCCGGCCGAGCAGATGGTAAACGGTCGGCTGTTTGTGCGTATTCAGGACGGCGCAGGTGCGGTCCTTGTGGGCAATGCGAAACTGTTCGCGCGGATCGATCGCGCGGGCGGCTTCCAGAATGTCGATGCCGAGTAGCAGGTCGGCCTTTGCGTAGGGGATTGCGCCCGTCGTGGCGAACTCGGCGGGCAGCGAGAACGCGACGTCCCCCTCCGCCGTACCACGGGCGGCCCGCCCGTGAGTTCCTTCGTTATCCATACGCGAAGACACCGGCGAGCCGCCCGTGGTACGGGTAGGAACCACATCGTCTTTCACGAACGTGATTTGGCTGTACACACCCCCGTTGCGGATCGCTAAACCCTTTTTGTCCTGGAAGAGGACGCGGTAGCCTTCCTTGTGACCGGCGCGGACAAGGATGGCGTTGACGACACCGATGCCCATGCCACCGACGCCCGCCATGTGCGCGCGCCACGCGGCACCGGGGGTCGACAGGTCGTGGACGACGTTCGGTGCGGGCAGCTTATCCAGCGCCATGTGCGGCAACGTGTATCGGCGGCGGCGCTGGCGGATGACGGTAATCTGCTCGAAGCTCGGGCAGGGTTTCACGCTGGTGCCGTAGTCGTTCGTCGCCGTCACGCGCTCACAGGCGCCGTCGTTCGTGCACCACGTCAGGTCGGTGTCGATCTTTCGGCCGTAGTCGGTCTCGGTCGTCGTCAGCCCCGGACATGCGGTCGCTTTGGTGCATTCGAGGCAGTGCTCGCAGACCTCGGGCGTCACGTTCATATGGGTCTTCTTCGGCAAGTACCCATGTTTCTTGATCGTCTTGCGTTCTTCCTTCAGTTGCGTGCGGTTGTAGGTGATGCCGCATTCCTTGTCGGCGATGATCACCTTCACACCGTCACTGATGATGGTCTTCTCGAGCACGCGCTTGTACTCACTACGCCGCTCGGGGCGCAGCTTGATGACGGTGAGGGGGCTTGTGCCGGCCATCGAGCGGCAGATCTCCTCAATGTCCTGCAACCAGCTCGTGTTGCCCATCAAATCAATTTCGGTGCCCGGGTGCTCCTGGTGGCCGGTCATCGCGGTCGTGCCGTTTTCCAGGATGATGAACGTGATGTCCTGACCGTTCTTCACGGCGTTGCTGATGGCGACCTGCCCAGAGTGGAAGAAGGTGCCGTCGCCCATGAAGACGATCTGCTTGTTGGTGATGAACGGGTCGATGCCACTGCCCGTGCCGGCGCCAAGGCCCATGCCACTGTAGTTGTGCATGAGCTGTTCCGTCGGGGCGAACATCAGCATCGTGTAACAACCCGTGTCACCGTGCGCGACGAGGTCGACCGGCCCGCTACCGTGGTGGCGCATCATGTACGCCGGGTCCTGGAAGTTCTGGCGAATCTCCAGCAGCGCCGCTGAACTATCGCGGTGCGGGCAACCGGGGCAGAAGGTCGGTGTGCGCGGGACGATATGGTCCTGAACGCTCGCGCCCAGAACGTCGAGCCGCGGCTTGCTCGCGGTGCGCAGGCGCTGCAATTCGGCGCTGAGCTTGCCGTTGCGCAGTTCGGAAGGCACCTCTTCGGTCGCCTTGATCAGTGGGATGATGATCTGCGCCAACACCGACGGGTTCAGCCCACGGCTATCGGGAATGCCGTTGAGCTTGTGCGGAAAGGTCTTGCCGTACAGCCGCGACACGAGGTCGTTGGCAGCTTCGTGCGTCAGTCTTGCGAACGCGGTATCGCGAATGCCCTTTTCGAGGAAGCTGCGGCGTTCCTCGATGACGATCATCTTGTCGCACAACTGCGAGAACTCGGCGACCAGCTCAACGTCGACCGGATAGCTCATCCCCATCTGCAAGATCGGGAAATGCCCGCCGAGGCCGATGTCGGCCAAGACATGTCGCAGGTACGGCCCACCCATGCCGGTGACGATGAAGCCCAAGGGAGACCGGGACTTAGTTGCCAGTTGCCAGTTGCCAGTTTCCTGTGGAGATGCGGATGTCGAGTTGCCTTCTTGCCTTTCACTGGCAACTGGCAACTGGCAACTGGCATCTAAGTCAATCCGATTCAGGCCCAACTCGCGCGCGGCCTTCATCGTGACGTCGAAACGAGCTGGGATCTTCAGCTCTTCCTGCCACGTGCGCGGTGGGAGCAGCAGGCGGTTCAGGTCGACTTTTTTCGTCTCCAGCTCGACCCGCTGGTTCGTGTTCAGCGTCGGCCAGTTGTTCGGTTTGCAATAGACCGTGCCACCGCCGTCGGCGTGGGCGGTGGTGATGATGTAGCAGACGTACAGGCCGGCCGAGCGGGAGAGTTTGAACGAGAGATCAATCCAGTCTTTAACCTGCTGCTGATTGCCCGGCTCGACGACCGGCATGCGAAGGTGTTCGCACAGAAACCGACTGTCGGCGGGCACCTGGGTCGAATCGCACCACGGGTCCTCACCACTGATGACGACCGCCCCACCTTCGCGGTTGGCCCCAGCGAGGTTGCCCAGAGCCAGTGCGTCGGCAGCGACGTGCAGACCGACGTTCTTCATGGCAATAATGCCACGGATCGGCGCCATCTGGCTGCCGTTCAACGCCGCTGCTGCGAGGGCCTCGTTGTTAGCCTGGAAAGCGCGAACACCCTTCTTCTGCAAAAGGCTCGCGAGATCCCCCATCGTGTCAAAAAATCCGGCGACCGGGGAACCGGGATACCCGGTCATCAAGCTTAGACCACCCTCGATTTCGAGGCAGCCTTTGACCAGCAGTTCGTTGCCCGTAAAGACTTCGGGACCGGATTCGACGAGAAAACGTGGATCTACCGCCATATCAGCCTGTCCTTGAGCGATGGAGGTGAGAAAGACAGGCGGCGGGACGACAGCGACCCCGAACCAGAGCATTTGCTCGGGAACGGTACGTGCCGATTCAGCAGTCTGTTCTTCCTGCGACCTCGCAGCGTGGCTTACTCCGGGACATGCCCGAAGCAGGAGACGCCTTAGTACACCGCAGTTAGAGACTCTTGACCCCACCGGGAATAAGGCCGGCGAGACCGTTAAAACAGCTTCACAGAGATCGGCATTCGATCTCGTGAAGGAACAACTATTGTATCACGGTCTGACGTCGAGGGAAGAGCAGGACCAAAGATGGTCAATCGGCGCTTGCCTCTTCAAGGGAAAACCCGCGCGAAGCTGCTCAGGCGCTGCGGAACGTCGAGGTATAAATCACACCCGGTTCAAAACCCCCGGTAATGTAAATCACACCGTTGATCGCATCTGCAAGCGGACTCTGCCGTTTGCCGGGAATTGGACCGAGCGTTGTCCAAATGTTGGTTGAGATGTTGTATTCAAACACCGTGTCAACCTCGGCCGAATTTTGTGTTACGCCACCGATCACACGGATCTTACCGTTGTAAGCGAAGGTCGATGCAACGATGTGCCCTGTCGCAATCGGCAAGCTCGCGACCGTGCTCCACTTATCGGTCGCAGGGTTGTAGACGTTAACCGTGTTGACGTTGCCGGTGATCTCCGATCCCAGTTTCTGACCCCCGATCGCGTAGATGAGCCCGTTGACCGCGACACCACCCAAGTGGTTGCGCGCAACCGGCAGGACGCCGGTCTTGGTCGTCCAGATCGCTCCGGCAACGTCGAGTCTCAGCGCGAACGTCTTCGTCGAGTCTGCGGTGGACTTGCCGGCCGAGCGCTTCGTGCCACCGAAGAAGTAGAGCGTATTGTTTACGATGGCGGCGGCACCGGCACCGATCGACTCTGGGAGGTTGGGCAGCGCCGACCAAGTGTTGGTCGTCGTATCGTAACGCCAGGCATGGTTGGTCGTCGGCAAACCGGCGGCATAATTTCCGAGGAACCCACCGACAAAGTAGATGTATCGGCCATCCGTCGCGTTGCCCACGTGCGTCAGGTGCTCGGGCATGTCGGCGATCTGCGTCCAGGTGTTGGTCGCGGGGTCGTAGACGTCGCTGCGACGGGTCGTCTCGATGGCGGTGTTGTAGAACCCACCAAACGACCAGAGCTTGCCGGCGACTGTGAGGCCGGCGTGTTCGTAGCGCGCGATCGGCGCATCCGCCAGCGCTAGCCATGCCGATGCCGTGCTGCGGCTGACGTTGTCGAACGTCGCGGTCGCGAGAGTGCCCTTCACGTGTGACGTCACAGCCAGCCCGACGTAGATGGTGCTGTTCATCGCGAACGTGACGGACTTCGTCTGTTTCCACGTCACCCCATCGGCCGAGGTCGAGCCGATGTAGGTGTTGCCGATGCGCTGCAGTTTGAGCCACGTCGGCACCGCCGATCCGGCCGTCGTGTTGCCGACCGTGCTGCCACCCGTGGCCTTGCGGCTCGAGTACATCGTGCCCTTCATCGGAGTCAATGACAGGAAGACGTTTTTCGAGTTGGAGGCCAGCGATTCGCGGAACATCACGCCCGCTTTGGTAAAGTCGTTTATGCCCGTCTGGATCGACGCGACCCGGACGATGATCGACCCGTCACCCGTCAACTGCTGCTGAACGAACCGCAGCGCGTCGCTCGTGCCCCAGACGTCAGCACCCGCGCCCGCGACTGTGAAGACGCCGGTCGTTGTGTCAACCGAGTTGGAACCGAGCTTGCCGGTGAACCCGATGTCACCCCCCGTCAGTTCCAGTGTCGGGTTGAGCTTGAACGTAGCAACCGACGACCAAGCGGTGAACGTCGACCCCGCCTCGGCGCGCACGCGATACGAATACGTCAGTGTGGCAGTGAGCCCCGTGTTGGTGAATGTCGCGACGTTCGCGGCCGTCGTGCCGATTTCGCTCCAGGTCGATCCACCGTTCGTGCTACGTTGGATGCGGAAGAGCGTTTCGGTCGACGACGTGTCGTTCCACGTCAGCACTGCGCTGCTGGAACTAGCCTGCGTGACAGCCAACTGCGTTGGAACCGACAGGGGCGCGCCGGCGATGCCAACGTTCGTGAACTGGGAGGTGTTGATTTTCGCGTTGTCGTGTGCCGTGACGGCCAGGCCGATGTAGAGCGTCTGCGCCATCGGGATCGTCCTGGACGCGATCGTGACCCACGTTGTGCCGTTGCTCGACCGCGCCGCGATGAACGTGTCGCCGCTACGAGTCAAGCGAAGCCAGATCGGTGCTTTTCCACTGGCGTACGAGCCGATGTTGGCGGTCGTTCCACCGGTCGCGTCACGCGTTTGAAAGGATGCGCCATTGGTGGGCTTGACCTGCACGAACGCGTTTTTGGAACCTGGCGTCATCGACTCACGGAACATGACGCCCGCTTTGGCCAAACCGTTGGTGTTCTGCACCGACGCCACGCGCGCGACGATCTGCCCGTTGCCCGTCAGCGTCGAGTAGGCGAAGTGGAACCCGTCGGCAGTCGACCAGACGTCCGCCCCACCACCAGAGACGGCGAAGTTGCCGGTGGCCTCATCCAACGATGCCGAGCCCACCTTGGCGACCGAGCCAATGTCCTGCGACGACCACCCTGCCGGCAGAGCCGCCGTCGCGGCGAGGGTTTGCATGCTCGCCAAGGTGGTGAACGACGACAACGGCGCGGCTGTCGTTGACTGCTTGCTGACAGTCGTCGCCGACTCGCCGTATATGAAGTGTGGACCGGGAACTGTCGATTCATCGTGCACGAACCCGCACAACAAGGTGCGCGATTCGAGTGGCTCGGTAAACAGCGGACTGCGCCGCTGTGGGGCTCGGTTGGTAGTACGGCGGCACTTCATCAGGATGCAGGCTCCAGGGGTATCGCGGTGAAGCCGTGCTGGAATACGCGAGGTTGAATGGGCTTACAACCGTAAAATCTAAAGTTAATACATGATTGAAACCTGCTGGTGTTAAGCGGGGTAACGCGTACCTCTCCTGACCACAATGTTATGGAACGGCGTGGATGGAACCGGCCGAGCCGCTACTAGGTCAGCCAGATGTTCCGGTACTCCACGGTGTTGCCGTGTTCCTGGAACAGGATCGGTTTTGCACCGGGCGATTCGGGGTCGAACGTGAACGTGTTTGTCGGGATAGCCAGGTCGTCCTGCACGAGCACACCGTTGAGCCATACCGACACACGTGCGTCTGCAATCTTGGTGCTACCGGACCATTTGGCCGCAGTGAACGCGATGTCGTAGGACTGCCACACACCGGCGGGAAGCGCAGCGTTGGCAGAGGCGTTGGCAATGCCGTAGATCGAGCCGAGGTCGTTCTTGCCGGACAACAATCGGTTGTACGAATCGAGCACCTGCCCCTCGTAACTGCCCGCCAGCGCGATGCCACTGTTGCCACGGTTCTGCTCGGCAAGCGAATCGCCGGTCACGTTCGTCTTATGCTCGACGTGCAGCGTGTAGTCGGTGTACGTTCCGACCGTGCGAATGTCTCCCCGTGCCTGGCACGACCGCCAACGCACCATTGGCGACCGTCCAATTGATTGCGGCGCCACTGTCGCGCTTCACGAACTTTGAACTATTGGTACCAGCAAACAACACCTCGGTGCCACTCGGTGCCGGCGCTGATCCGAGATTGCGCATCTCGATGTTCTTGTAGAAGACCTCCGCGCCTTCTCGCCTGGAATGAAATTTTTCCACCCGTCAACGGGATCGTCTATCCAGGGTTGACACCACCGGTGATGGTGAAGAATCCACGCTGTTTCATCAAAGTTGTGGCAACAAAGCGAGCCACATCGACTCGTTCATGTCCGAAGCCCGGTTGCCTGCTTCAGACACACCCGCGAGTCATCTGCTTCTAACGCATCTGGCTCGCAATTGGTCAACGTACAACCACGTGGCTTAGTAATTTGATTAAGTGAGAAAGCGGACCGACCCGCAGGCGCTGGCCGGTCCGTTGATTGCGTGGAATGAGTGTTTTTTCGACTATCGCAAGCGATTGTCACTGTTGCTGATGCCGCGCAGCGCCAGGTTCAACGCGTCCGGGTTGCTCGCGAGTCGGCGGGCCTCGCTGACGTCGATGATTTGCTTCTGGAATAGCTCGGTCAGATGCTGGTCGAAGCTCTGACTGCCGCTTTCACGGTTGCCGACGCACCCCTTGAGCTTGTCAAATTCGCCTTCGAGGATGTACTTGCGCACCAGCGGGGTTGCCATCATGATCTCGTTGACCGGCACGCGCCCCTTGCCATCACGCCGCTTGGCCAGACGCTGACAGACGACCGCGTTCAGGTTCATCGCCAACTGTTCCTGCTGCAGTTCACGCTGCTCGGCAACGAACAGTGAACTCACGCGGCCGATCGTCATCGGGGCATTCGTCGCGTGAATGGTCGTGAAGACAAGGTGACCCGTGTCCGCGGCCCGTAGCGCCGTCGTCAGTGAGAAGCTATCTCGGATTTCACCGATCAGGATCACGTCCGGATCCTGACGCATCATCGCGCGCAGCGCGTAGTCAAAGCTCTCCGAGTCCTGCCCGACCTCGACCTGGCTGACCAGTGACTTCGAGTTCTGGTGCTCAAATTCAATCGGGTCTTCAACGGTGATAATCCGTTCCGCCCGCGTGCGGTTGATCTTCCCGATGACGGCCGCCAGCGAGGTCGACTTACCCGAACCGGTCGTCCCCGACACGATCACGATCCCGCGGTGGTAGTCAGCGATCTGCTCGACCTGCGGTGGAAGGTTGAGCTCTTCAAAGTTCGGGATCTTTGTCACGATGCGACGCATGACGATCGCGTACTTCTCTTTGCTATGGAAAATGTTCGTACGGAAACGGGCCGCGCCCGGTAGCGCGTAGGCCAGATCGGCCGAGCCCTTGTGCTCGAGCAGATCGCGCTTGTCGCGCGGCTCGGACTGGCTGTTGATGATCTGGTCAACGTATTCCTTCACCGTATCGTCCGACAATGGCGGTGTGTCGAGGAAGCGGGCCCTCCCGTCGACGCGGATCATCGGGACGCTGTCCGCCTGCAGGTGCACGTCCGACCCACCGATTTTGATGGCCGTCTTCAGGAAGTCGTGCAATCCCAACTTGCGCTCCTCAACCTTGATTGGTGGTTGAGGGGAATGGTCGCGCTCGGGGACGTCATCGTGGTTGACGGGTGCGGGTTTGGTGTCTGCGCTGGACATGGAGTGCTTCCTCAGGTGCTGGTTACAGATCGGTCGACGCCGGATGGATGATTATCACGTCCGCAAGTCGCGGAGGCAACGTGAATTTGGCAGGCCAACAGGCAACTAGGCGACCCAGGTCTGCCAGCTCAACCCAGCATTGTAGCCACCGGTGACGATAATCTTCCCACCCACACTTCCACCGACGGATGAATGGCGTGATACAGGCATGTTTCCGCTCGACGTCCACTTGTTGGTTAGCGGGTCGTAGCTGATGACGCTGCTGAGGACCAAGCCGTTGGCAGAGAAACCACCAGCGACGAATATCTTACCGTTGTGCACGAATGTTGATCCACCGATATGGCTTCGCACCTGCGGCAGGCTTGCGACGGCGGTCCACTGGTTGGCGGTCGGGTCGTACCGGTAGACGGTCGACTGGTTGCCGGTCGAGTCGTTCGTACCAATTTGACCCCCAATCGCGTAGATCAGCCCACCGACCGTCGCTGACGCCAGGTGGTTCTTCATCGCGGGCAGCGCGGCCTTCTCGGTCCAGCCCGCTGCGGTGTTGTTGAGGTTCAGGACGTACGTATTGGTCCGATCGACGCGGTCGGCACTTACACCACCGAAGTAGAACAGCTTGCCGTCGACCAGCTGCATCGCGCCTGCCCCGCGGGCCGCGGGCAGATTGGGCAGTGTTAACCAGGTGTTATTGATCACGTCAAACCGATAGACATTGTTGACCGCGAACGTCTGATTGCCATCGGCATTGGTGCGGTAACCCCCCGCGACGTACGCGTAGCGCTGACCGTCGGTAGCCAGACCAATGTGCGTCAAGCGTAATGGCATTGGAGCGGCGTTGGACCACATGTTGGTCGCGGGGTCGTACGCACTCACGCGGCTGGTGGCCTGGTATTTCGGGCTCGTCACGTCGTATCCACCGAACACGTAAAGCTTGCTCGCGATCGTCACGCCCGCACCCTCGGAGAGTTTGACCGGCGCATTGGCTTTCGTCGTCCAGCTAAGCGTCCCCGAAGAGGGTGGTGGCGGTGGTTCGGGCGTCGGCTCACTGGCCTTGGTCAGCGTTGCTTCGATGGCCGACACGATCGCGTTGTCGACGACGGC
>JBBRHE010000012.1:0-32012 GCA_038223165.1 Tepidisphaerales bacterium | reverse complement strand
GCAAAGGTCACGCGCTGGCCAGCGCCGGTGGTTTCGTCAGCTCAAACGAGGCGTCGCGGAAGTTGCGCAAACGCAGCTTCTGAAGCATCACGTAAAAGACGAACAGCGGGTTGTTTCGCAGGTAGCGCTTCCAGAGGCGCTTGGGCTCGGTACAGAGGCGGAAGAACCATTCGAGGCCGGTCTTCTGCATCCACGCAGGTGCCTGGCTCTTGAGGCCCGCGTGGAAGTCGAACGCCGCGCCCACACCGACCATGACGGGCGAATTCAGTCGGCCGACATGTTCGCTCATCCAGTATTCCTGCTTGGGCGTGCTCAGGCCGACCCACACGATGTCTGCGCCACTTGCGTTAACCTGTTCGACGAGCTGGCGGTCCTCGTCGGGGGTCAGCTTGCGGAACGGTGGGCAGTAGGTGCCGACGACCTGCAGCTGTGGGAACTTTTCCTTCAACTTCGACACCAGCAAATCGGCCACGCCGTCAGCGCCACCGTAGAAAAAGTGCTTGTAGTTGCGTGTCTGCGATTCTTTGCAGACGGCGAGCATGAGGTCAGGCCCATAAACCCGGCTGACGTGGCTGTTGCCGGCCAGCTTGTTCATCCAGACCATCGGCATGCCGTCGGGCGTCACCAGGCCGGCGGCGTTGTGAATGCGCTTCAGTTCGGGGTCGCTCTGGCTTTCCATCACACCATGCACACCCGTGATCGTGACGTAGCTCTTGTGACCGCGGGCAATCCAGTTGTTGATTGTCTCCAGCGCCAGGGGGATGTTAATCGAGCTGATGCCGACGCCCAGCACGTCGCAGCGGCCATGCGGTGGCAATGGCGCGGGGACCTGGGTCGCGGGGATTTCCGAAGGACGCATACACAGACTCCACTGATTCGTTCGCTGGAGGGTCCGGTAATCGTGATCGATTTCCTGGAGCTCCACGTTGTGTTATTCGGCGTTTGCGGGCGGCGTCTTTCCGGGTGTAAGCCAACAAACTGCAAACGAATTTCGAACCGAACGTAGGTTCTTCCACGGCCTGCCCGCACAGAGCGGGCAGGCCGTACAAAATACGCGACGGACTTCATCGTCGGGGGACAACGGAAAGGGAATTACACCGCCCCATTTCGAAGCAGGACGCTCTTGATGGTCTGGGCGATCAGCGACACGTCATGCCACAGTGTGCGTCGGCGGATGTATTGGAGGTCCATGCGCATCCACTCGGCGAACGTCACACGGCTGCGACCCTTCACCTGCCAGATGCAGGTCAGGCCGGGTGTCACATCCAACCGACGCCGTTGCCACATCGAACAGGCGGTCTGCTCGCTGATAGGCAGTGGGCGCGGGCCGACGAGCGTCATGTCGCCACGCAGGATGTTGAACAACTGCGGAAGCTCGTCGATGCTCGTCTTGCGGAGGAACCTACCGATTCGCGTGATGCGCGGGTCGTGTTTCATCTTGAACGCCGGACCGTCCTGCTCGGACTGGGCCTTGAGCGCATCGCGCATCTTTTCGGCACCGACGCACATCGTGCGGAACTTGAAGATCCAGAAGGGTCGGCCACCCAGGCCGCTTCGGCGCTGGTAGAAGATGATCGGACCGCGCGGCTCGGTCAGCTTGATGCCGATGCACGCTGCGATCAGAAACGGGCTGGCCAGCAGAATGCCCACGAGGGCACCGACGATGTCGATGGTGCGCTTCCACCAGGGCATTTTCTTGATCAGCAGGTTTTCGAGTGGCTTGCTGCGGTTGTTGCCGTCCATTTCGTCATCGGCGTCGTCGATCGCTGTGACCGCCAGGTCGCGGGCGTGACCGTTTGACAAGCCGGTGCCATTGCTCGACCCACCGGTGCCGTTACTGCCACCACCGGACGATGTCCCACCACCACCGCGATGCGAGTCGTTGTTGCGGCGGTTGGGGTGGTCGGTCTCCTGCGGACGGGTCGTCGGGCCGGCGCCGTCAAGCCAGTCGGTCGGGTAGCTGTAGACGACGAAGATCGGGCGCGGCGCCCGCGAGGCGATCAAGTCGCAGACGTCTTCGGCGAAGCGCCACGAGCCCGCTGCGCCGGTGTCGGGCAGCATGACGCACAGATGCTTCTCGTCGAACCAGCCCATTTCATCCGTGTTGCGGATGCGGTTCATCACCGTCTTCACCAGCCGTTGTGTGCTGATGGAGAACCGGCGGGTCGACTTCACGCGAAAGAGCACGAGGCTGAACTCGTGGCCCGTCCGATCGGCGCGGGCCGTCTCTCGCTGGATGACCCGGTCGATCTCTGCGCGGGATGAAACGCCACGCAGGCCTCGAACGATCGTCAGCAATCGCGAACTGCGACCCTGTTCTGAAATTACCGTACGCATATTCTTACCCCTTCCCTCGAGGCCACCCTTCACAGTGACCTACGAAACTGGCCGTTTCCGGCGGCCAGTGCATTCCCACTTACGAGCCCGTTTGGCTAACGGGCCGAAGGTCTCTTTCGGACGCGAACCCTAAGAAGCGCTGGAACCAATCGCTGTTCGCATCCACGTCACCCGAACCGTCCGTCGACACCCACTGCCGAACGACGAGATCCAGGTTCACCCAGCTGCGATCGGTCCTGTTGTCACTCGTTGAAGCTAAACCGTCCCCAACAACATCACTTACATCTCGGTCTGGACGACGTTGTCGGTTGCGCGTGAAACTCATCGCGCTTCCAGCCCGTCATCCCACTTCAATCTGTTGAACAAGCTCCTTCTCTTTGCTTGACCAGTGCTTTGTCGATCCTCGAACCCACATCCGAGGACACCCACTCATGGAAAATCGTTACTCAGACATTTGGCTTACCGGCAACCGGCGCGCCTCACCTGAACCACCATTATGGCGACTCTGACCTGAGCGCGGGTAGCCGTAACCGTAACCCGTGTAGTAGCGTTCTGAACCCTTCTTGCGGGTTACACCGTTGCAGACGACGCCCAGGAGCCGCGCCCCGACGCTGTGCAGCGCGTCGGCCGAGAGCGTGGCGTTCTTGCGGGTGCTCTTGTCGGTCTTGAGAACCAGCAAGGTCGCATCGCAGATCGCGCCCAGGATGCGGGCATCCGTCACCGGTGAGACCGGCGGGCTGTCGAGCACGATCATGTCGTACCGGCTCGAGAGGCTCATCAGCAGCTTGGCAAACGCGTCGCTGTTGAGGATTTCACTCGGGTTCGACGGAATCGGACCACAGGGCAGAATTTCCAGGCCCTTCACACCCGTCTGATGGATGGCTTTGTCGAGCGTCTCTCGACCCGCGAGCACGCTACTCAGGCCCGTTTCGTCCTTGATCTCGAAGATCTTGTGCAATTGCGGACGACGGAAGTCGGTGTCGACGATCAGTGTGCGGCGACCGGCCTGAGCGATCGCGATCGCCAGGTTGCTGGCGGTCGTGCTCTTGCCGTCACCCTGGCTGGGGCTGGTCACGAGCAGTGTCTTGGCCGGGTCGTTGCGGGTGCCGAAGTAGATGCTCGTGCGGAGCGTGCGGTACGCCTCGGCGACGTCGCTCATGAATTCGAGTTGAACCTTGCGACCACGAATCGCCGGGCTCTGTCGACCGTTCATGTGTGGGATCATGCCGAGCACGGGCATCCCGAGCGTGGCGATGATGTCGTCGGAACTGCGGAGGCGCTCGTCGGTCAGTTCACGCAAGGTGACGAGGCTGGCACCGAGCAACAGGCCGGCGAGGACGGAGATGCCCAGCGCCTTGCTGCGGTTGGGGTTCGTGGGACCGGCCGAGGCAGCGGCCTGTTCGATGATCGAGATGTTCGTCCCACCACCGTCCTGAGCCAGGTCCAGTTCCTTCATGCGGGCGTCGAGCGTATCGAGCAGGCGCTCGAGCCGCGCGACTTCCGTCGTCAGGCTGTTGTATTCGGCCTCACTGGCGTTGAGCTGCAACGCGAGCTTCTGCTGTTCCTCGAACGCCTTGGTCAGTTCATCGGCGCGACCCTGGGTCAATGCGACCTGGTTGCGCGACGCGGACGGGGTGTTGGAACTGCCGAGGTTGACCTTGGCATTCAGCGCGGCGATCTGGGCGGACGTCAGCTCGTCGGAGAGCTTGGCCAACCGCTGGTAGATAATGTTGCCCTTGTCGTTCGTCTTGAACGAGATCTGACCGTGGCTCTTGAGGAACTCGGTCTGTTCCTTGCGCTTCACGTCCAGCTCTGCAACGCGCTTGTCTTTCTCGCGCTGCAGCACGGTCAGCACTTCACTGGCTGAGGTCTTATTCTGATTGGCCTGGTAAGCGCGGTACGCATCGATGACAGCGCCGACAACCTGTGCGGCTTCGTCGCGGCTCGGAGAGTCGAACGAGAGGGTCAGGATGCCGTCGCGCTTTCCCACCTCGATTATCAGCTCGGTTTTCAGGAAACCGGCTGGGTCGGTCGTCTCGGCAAACGTCAGCATCGTGCTGGGGGTCATGCGCGAGATCGCGTCGTTGATGACCGGGCTTGAGGTCATGAGCGCGGTCTGCGTGTAGATCAGGGTTTCGTCGTTGCCGAGGACGGCTGCGCCGTCACTGCTGATGAGCGTCGGCGCGTTCTTCTTAATGTAGAGCTTGGCGTAGCCGGTGTATTGCGGCGTTGCGTTCTTGAGGTAAAACAAACCACCGACCAGCGCCAGACCGACGCAACCGACGATCATCCACTTGCGCTTCCACCCGATGGCAAGCACGGACCGCGGTGTTAGTTCGGCCGCCTGTCCTTCACTGGCGTCAATCATGTGGACGTCAGCACCACGGCTCATCGCCGAGGATTCACCCGAGGACCGGCGCGACAGAAAGTTCTTCATCTTCCCACTCCAGTGCAACCCGTGGCGAGCAAACGAAACACAGGTCCGCACATACGGTGCAACCTGGACACGAGCATCAAGGAATTCCCTGATACTCGACCGGCTTCGGTCATTCGTCTGCTACTACTTTTCCGGGACCGAACATCTCGTCATCGACAACCACTGCGGGTCAACCAACGGCGAAATCACCCACGATCCCGAATCAAAGCACCCACGAGGCACTTTCAATAAACTCTGTAAACGACCTCGCGTCAAGCAAAAACTAGGCTCAGTCGACTTTCATAATTGCGGACGTAGCGAACTTGATGCCAATAACCAGACTCAACTTACGTTCCGCTTACTTAGTGCCTCATCTCGCTTATATGTTACCCAAATTAACAGTTTTGCCACCTTTATTCTGCCCATTCCCATTGCAGCGGTTTGCCGCGCTGTTCACAAAATCATCGACTCTCGACGGTGTGACATTGAATAACGCGATACTCCACAGATTCTGGAGCAGCCCAATTTAACAATCCGAGTTTTTCCATAGGGGTCGATAATGTGGCAAAGTGACCCAAACGGAATAAGCCGTTGTAGTGAGGCACCGTAGATCGTTCGTGTCACCACAATGAACAGTTTTTCCAATCACGTCTGCCACCACCCGCCGACACGTTCGAGGCGCGGAAGAGGATCGCTTCTAAGTTAGGTCCTTTGCAGACGACGGAACCGATCAGGTGATCGGTTTGCCGACGTAGAACATCATGGCCGCCGTGCTGCTGCCGGTGCCGTTATAGATCCACCCGTCGATGACGTCGGCGACGGCGGAGTTGCTGTTGTAGGGGACGGACGTCAACCGGGTCCACGTGTTGAGCTTCGGGTCGAACGCCAGCACGTCGGCGACGCCCTTCGTGTAGGCGTACTCCCCACCGATCGCGATGATGCGCGACCCCATCGTGAACGTCGAAGACGAGATATGAGACACCCCACGAGGCAGGACAGCCAGTTGGGTCCAGGTGTTATTGGACGGGTTGTAGACCTGCGAGTCGGTCTGTGTCGTCAGCAGGGCGTCGGTGTTGTGTTGTCCGCCGATGGCGTAGACCATGCCCTCAAGGGCCGCAAAACCAAGGTGACTGCGCGGGTTGGGGTTCGTCTTGATCGCCGTCCAGGTCGTTTCACCGACCTTCAGCTTCCAACCTTCACCACGGTCCTTGCGCGAGCTGTCGACCCCGTTGAAGAAGTAAAGGTAACCTTCCGTGTAGACCAGCGCGCCCGACCCACGGGCCAATGGCAGTAGAGGGCCGGCGCGGTAGGTGTTGGAATCGACATTGTAGATCCAGACGTTGCGCGTCGCGAACGTCTGGGCGTAACCCGAGGTGCCGGTGCCGGTGTACCCACCCGCGAACCAGATCTCGCGCCCGACGACCGTGACGCCCACATGGGTAAGCCGGGCGGGCAGGTCCTTGATACGGGTCCATTTGTTGGTCTTGGGGTCGTATACGTCCGACCGGACGATCGGCCCGGCCGAGCCGGCGCCGAATCCACCGAACACATAGAGTTTTCCGTCGACGACGCCCTTGAGGGCTTCGGAGCGTGTAACCGGAGACGGTGAGCTCAGGCTCGACCACGCGATCTGCGTAAACGCAGTCTCCCCCGACGGGGTTCCACTGGCGATCGGGCTGTAGGCAGAATCACCAACCGAGTTGGTCGCACGAACACGGTACTCGTACGTCGTGCCCGCGACACGGCCGCTGTCGAGGTACGAATTCGTGTTGCGCCCGACCTGAGCAATCTCGGCAAAGCTGGTCGACCCCTGCAGGCGTCGCTCGATCTTGAAGCCGCTTTCGTTCAGAGATGCATCCGTCCAAGCCAGCCGCAGTGAACTGGCCGAGGCGGGGAGGACCGTGAGGCTTGTCGGCGCCACCGGTGCGGCCGGTTCACCCTTGTAGACGAACCGCACCGCGTCGGCGATGACGTACCCACTGGTGCCGGTCGTTTTGATCGTCACGTTGCCGGCGGTTCCGGTGTTGAACTGGTACTCGCCAAGCGTCATCCATGTCGCGCCACCACTCTTCTGGTTGACGAGGGTCGTCGTCGCACCGTTGGCGTCGAGCACGACATAGGGCACGTTGCTGGCGCGATTGCTGTTGGCCGCGTAGCGGATCAGCACCTCGTAGAGACCCGCGGTCGCGAAGTTGGGGACATACTTGGCTTCCTTCAGGCCCTTGGAGCCGGCGCCGTCGTGGCGGTAGTTGGAGCCGTAAAAACCGGGGAAGCTGCTCGATGCCGTCCAAGTGCCGGTAAACTGGGCGTCGTCGTTGTCGATGACGAAGTCGTCCTGCTGGGGCTCTCCGGGATCTTCGCCAGGGCCGACGTAGGTCAGCTTAATTGCACTGATGATCGCGTTTCCCTGAATCGCGATGAAATTCAGGTTCAACGCCCCACCGGTCACGGTGACAACAAACTCGCGCACGACGGCGGCTCGGTAACCCCCGGCGGCGTAGATGTCGAAGCCTGTCAGGATCTGCTGCCCTTCGGCGACGACGTTGAACAGACGCTTGCCGGCGACGTTGTAGCTCGCCTCGACGAAATTCAATTGAAGGACATACTCACCGTCGACGGTCGGCACGTCGTAGCGGAACTGAGCCCCACTATACCTGCGGTCTGAGTAGAGCCGGTCATCCACCGAATCCGCAACCGAGACCGGTGGTGTCGGTGAGATGGTTGCGCCTCCAACGTAGCCCGTGTCCGCCGACCAGAGCTGCCCATCGGCGTCGGTGAAGTTTGCACCCCCCGCGTTGATCGCCAGCGCCGTGTGCGTGCTGGCGGCCGTCACCATGCTCGAATGGCTGGCAAGATCGTACGGGTTGGTGCAGAGCAACTGTCGCTGTTCGAGCGACTCCATCACCACCTGTGAAAAAGAAACGAACTCCCGACGTCGCGTTTTACGACCCATCATGCTGTACCTCGATATGACCCCAGCAGGACACCCACTGTCCTTGGCGGCAACGGGCAGCAGTGTAGCGAGCTCCGAAGAAATGAGGGATTAAGAAATTTCAGCTTTTTTACATAGAGGTGCGTCTAAACGTCAACCACTTCCCTCCCCAGCCGTTATAGATGGTTAAGCGGATGCGCTCGGTTGAAGCTGGGGACGTTAGCGAACCTCGTGTCGAAGAATTGTCTTGACTGGACCTTGCGGGAGAATAACCTTGCGGCTGTTCGTGGGTGCAGACTTAGGTTTCGTGGGTGAGGCCGTGTCATTGGCGTTGTTGCCAATCGCTTAGCTTCAACGAAAACCAAATTTCCGATTAGCTCCGCCTGATCCAAGCCTCAGGGGGAGAGTGTGTGTACTTCTGGCCATCCTGACCCGTGGGTGCTCGCTGAGGGTCAAGGTGCGTCCAGATGGGGAGAAAATTCGTGATGCGTCGCCGTACTTCATTGTCGTCCTCTTTGCCTTTGTCGCCCGTTGCTCGCGCCGCTCGTTCGGTGATCGAGACGCTCGAGGCCCGCACATTCCTCACGGTCAGCCTGCCCTATTCGGTGGACTGGACGCCCGGAGAAACGCGCATCGGCGTGAATGACAGCTCGACCAACGGGGGCGCTGTCCCCACTGGTTTTGAGACGACGACCTTGGGTGGCGCGACCCTCACCACCAACCGCTACGACGCCACGAAGCTCGATGTGGACACCGCCACGGGCGTCCTGAAGCTGACGACATCGGGCAACAGCACCAATGGGGGTCCCACCGACGCGGACAACACGCTCTGGAACAACCTCGTCAACTCGTTCAACGCCAGCACACAGGACTTCTCGATCACAACGCGCCTCGTCGGCCCGTTGTCGTCGACGTACGCCACCGCCAACCAGCAGGCCGGCATCTTCTTTGGCGCCAACCAGGACAACTACGTCAAGCTGGTCGTCGCGGCGAGCAATGGTCCGAAGATCCAGTTCTATGACGAGCGCAAAGTCGGCTCGAGCTACACGCACTCGACGACGAACGCCAACACACTGACCTCGATCAGCCTGACCGGTGTGACCAGCGTCGACCTGCGTCTGGACGGTCGCATCGACAACGTCGCCGGCACTGCCAAGCTCCAGGCGTTCTACAAGATCAATAACGCTGCGAACTGGACCAAGATCACGCTCGAGTACAACTTCACCGGCACGCAGAAGACGACGTTCTTCAACAGCACGTCCAAAGCGGGCGTGATGGCGTACCACAAGAACACGCTTGCACCGATCACCGCGCAGTTCGATAACTTTGCCATCACCGCGGCGCCGGCGATCACCGGTCAGCCCGCCGTCAGCGCGGTGCGCCCCGCCACCGGCACAACGGGCGTCTTCCGCGACGCGTTTGTCGCGGCCGACGTCAACCTGCCCAACGACGGGGGTGGTATCGACCCCGCGTCGCTCAACGCCAACTCCGTACGGCTCGTGCGCACGTCCGACGGGGTCGCGGTCGATGCGGTTGTGAATACCTCCGGCGCCGGTGACGCCATCGTCGTCCAGCCGCGCCAGTTGCTTGCGCCCAACACCGAGTACACCTTCCAGGTGACCAGCGCCCTCGTCGACCTAACGGGCGTGCCCTTCCTGTCGTTCAGCTCGACCTTCACGACCGGCGCCACGACCGAAAACCCCGGTGACCCGAACATTGCGTTCGAACAAGTTGACCTGCCGACCGCGAGCGGTCAGACCTACAGCGCCGTCGAGATGGGCCCCGACGGTAAGCTCTATGCCGCCACGCTCGACGGTAAAATCCAGCGTTTCGTCATCAACACAGATGGCACGCTGGGCGCGCCCGAGCTGATCAATACGATCATCAACAACAACGGTGGCCCGCGCCTCATCGCAGGCATCGTGTTCGACCCGACGTCGACCGCGAGCAATCTGATCATGTACGTCAGCCACAGCGACGCGACCTTCCCTGGGTCGGCCGACTACAGTGGCAAGATCAGCCGGTTGACCGGCGCGAACCTGACGACCTACCACGACCTGGCCTTCAATCTGCCGCGCTCGTACGGCGACCACACGACCAACCAGATGGCGTTCAAGCCGGGCACGAACCTGCTCTACGTCTCGCAGGGCGCGATGAACGCCATGGGCGCTCCCGACAACGGTTGGAAGAACCGCCCGGAGAGCAAGCTCTCGGCGGCGATCCTTCAGTTGGACCTGGGCAAGTACAACTTCGCCAGCCCGGTCGCACTCAATGTTAAGACCGACGATGGTGGCACCTACAACCCTTTCGACCCCGCCAACGCGTTGACGCTGTACGCCACGGGCGTTCGCAACTCGTACGACTTGCTGTGGCACAGCAACGGTCACCTTTACAGCGCTACCAACGGTTCGGCGGCCAACGGCAACATCCCGGCGACGCCGAGCAACCTGTCCGACGCCCCCCGCCGCATCGACCAGAACGCCGCCAAGAGCCCTGCCTACACACAAGCGGCCCCGGGCATCACGAAAAACTCGGTCACCGAGACCGACAAGCTTTTCGACGTCCTGCCGGGCAAGTATTACGGTCACCCCAACCCGTCGCGTGGCGAGTACATCTACAACGCGGGCAACAACCCCAACGACACATTCACCGACGACCTGGCGCTCTACCCCGTCGGCCTCAACCCCGACCGCAACTATGGTGGCGTCGCGTACACCATCGGTGAGAACTACTCGCCCAACGGATCGATCGAGTACAAGGGCAACGCGTTCGGTGGCTCGCTCAATGGCGCGATGATGATCGCACGTTACTCGGGTGGCGACGACGTCATGATCCTGAAGTTCAACGCCGCCGGGCAGGTGACGCAGTCGATCACCGGTGTCGCGGGCCTGACGGGCTTCGTCGACCCCTTAGACCTCATCCAGTTCTACGACCCCGCCGCCGCGCCGAACGACGCGCGCAACGGCAACCTGTACGTGATCGAGCATGGCGAGCACAAGATCACGCTCGTGCGCCCGATCGTCCCCGGCGCGAAGGTGACCCCCGACAAAGACAAGCTGCTGTTCAGTGATCCGCTGGGTGGCATCGCCAGCGCGACGCAGACCGTTTCGATCAAAAACACCGGTTCGTCGGCTTTGGCATTGCCGAGTGACACGCTCGTCACGATCGGCACGAACGCCAGCATGTTCACGATCGTCGAGAAGCCCAGCCTGCCGCTCACGCTGGCGCCCGGCGACTCGTTCAACGTGAAGATCGCGTTCAACCCTACCGGTGCGGCCAACACCAAGGGGATTAAGACCGCGCAGCTCGAGGTGCGCACCAACGCGATCAACATCTCGAACCTGAAGATTGACCTGAAAGGCCTGGCCACGACCGGTAAGGGTGGCGCCAACGAGCCGTCGCTGCAGCGCGTGCTCGACATCCACGGCATCCCGGTCAACGTCGGTGACAACGACCCCGACACGACCTTCCTCTACGAAGGCGCAGCGTCCGGTCCGACGGCGGCATCGCAGGAAGTCGTCCTGCCACGCCTGGTCAAGGCTGGCGCGGGTCCCGTGACCATTGAGGCGCTCGGTTCCTACGCCGTCCCCAACGACGTCGCGGTGCGCCTCGGTTACTACTCGGCCGGCAGCCCGATGGAGAAGACCGAACTCGCGACCGTGCGCGACGGGGACGCCGAAAGCGTCGCCGTCACACTGCAGGGCGCGACTGCGTTCGACCCGATCGGCGCGTTCGGCTTATACGGCACGTTCCCCGGCAACCCCGACACCATTCTCTTCAAGAACGACGACGCTGGTGGCAGTGGCACGACCCTGGGCGGCTCGGCTCGCGACGTGTACAGCGAGGACATGCTCAATACGTGGGACAGCAACATCAAGCATAAGGTGCGCTTCTACCCACTGAAGAACGCCGACGGCAGCATCGTCCCCAACGCCTACATCTTCGCGTTCGAAGAGTTCACCAGCGGCTTTGACAGCAACGACTTCGTCGGCATCATCCGCAACGTGGCAGCCGCGCCGGGTGGGCCGGAGATCGGCGTCGTCAACCCCGATGGCGCGCCGCACCCCGACACGATCACGCTCAGCAAGCTGCAGACGCTCGATCCGGGCGTCTATACCGATCCAAACACCGGCGCCACCAGCGAGCCGCCGGACAACGAAATCCATGACCAGGTCACGCTCAAAATCGTCAACACGGGCTCGTCGGCATTGACGGTGACGGGCGCGTCGGTCACGGGCAACTTCACACTCGTAAGCCCCCCGGCCTGGCCGCAGGTGATACAACCGAACGGCTCGATCAACCTTACCGTCAAGATCACCGCAAACAGTGGCTCGGTGCACGCCGGTGTGCTGTCAATCAACAGCAACGACCCCGACGAGCCGGTCAAGACGTTCACCGTTAAGGGCGTCTAGCAGAACCGTTCGGAGGACGGCAACGAGCCGACACTCGCCGAGATCTTCAGCGCTGCCAACTACGGCACGCTCACGCTCTCGCCGGGGCAGGGTTCAATTAACACCAAGGGCATGCCACAGGCGCGCGGTGACGAGGTCATCAGCCCTTACTGGCGCAGCGCCGACGGTGGTGAGGTTACCGTCCGCCAGTTGGCCGCTTACCACTCACAGGGCAACCGCGCGACCATCCGCTGGTACAACCAGGCCGGCTCGGGCCTGCCTGGTGCCGGGGCGCCGGCACCGACCAACCTCCTGGTCAAGCCAACCGCAAACAACGTCACCGAGGTACGCGTCACGCTGACGTGGAACGACAATACCTCCAACGAAACCGGCTTCACGATCCAGCGCAGCAGCAACGACGGTGAGACCTTCGCCGACATCGCCACGGTCGGGTCGAACGTCAAGACATACACGACGTCCACCGGCATGACGGCCGGCGTACAATACCTGTTCCGCGTCCGAGCCAACCGGTCGGGTGGCAACGGTGGCAACACCGGCTTCTCCAACGTCGCCGGTACCGCCAACCAGTTGACGCACCTGGGCGTACACGGTCAGACGCTGTTCCCCGACCGTGCCGACACCGCGACCGGTTACCAGCCCGTCTCGTTCTTCCAGCCCGACGGCGCATTCGGCTTCAAGAGTGACAGCGAGTTCAGTGACGATGCGCTCAATGACCAAACGGTCGACCTGGCCAACGGCGCGATCGGTCCCGCCGGTCACCACGTCCGCTTCTACCCGGCCAAGAGGGCCGGCGGGACGGTCATCCCCAACGTCTATCTCATGGCGATGGACTACAACGGGATCAACTACGACTACAACGATAACGTCTACATCATCTACAACATCGCCCCGGCCGAAGGCGTCGGTAGCCCCGTAGGCGCAGCGGCGTACGGTGACCCCGATGCCGGTGTGAAGATCGACTGGGCCGACGCCGTCGACCCCTCGCTCACCGGTTACAACGTCTACCGCGCCGAAGGCGCCGGCACGTTCACGAAGCTGAACGTCTCCCCTTTGACCTCGTCCGATTTCGTCGACCCCACCGCCGTCACCGGTACGACCTACAAGTATCAGGTCTCATCAGTCGGCACGAACGGGGAAGGTCTCCCCACGACGATCAACGCCGTCCGCCCGGCCGCAGCGACACTTGCACCCACGGCGCCAGCCAATGCGTCGGCCGTTGCGCAGTCGTCGGCACAGGTGAAGGTCTCCTGGAACGACGTCAACGGTGAGAACGGCTTCCGCGTCGAATACAGCAACAACAATGGCGCAATCTGGCAGTTGGCCGGCACCGTCAGTGGTGGCGCCACGTCCATGGCGGTCGACAATCTCGACGCCGGCACGCTCTACCAGTTCCGCGTCTTCGCGCTCAACGGCATCGGCGCGTCCCCCGCGAGCAACGTCGCTAGCGCGACGACCGACATCGCTGCCACCCCACCGATCCCGTCGGGCTTCCAGGCTACCAGTGTCACCGCGACCGAGGTCGTGTTGACCTGGACCAACGTGACCGGTGAAACCGGTTACCGCGTCGAGCGTAGTGACGACGGTGGGACCGTCTGGTCGATCGCCGGCACCACGGGCACCAACGTCACGACGTTTACCGACTTCTCAGTCTCTGGGCCGTTCACGTACAAGTACCGCGTCCGTTCGGTCACCCTCACCGCACCGAGCGCGCCGAGCAGCGTCGTCACCGCCGACGTGCCCGCGGGCATCGCGTCGGCGCCGACGTTCGTCACGCCGACCGCATTCAGTGAGACCTCTATCGGTCTGATCTGGCAGAACGTCGCCGGTGAGGATGGCTACAAGGTCGAGTCCAGCCTCGACGGATCGACCGGTTGGACGGAGATCGGTCAAACGATCGCCAATCAGGTCACCTTCACGCACAGCGACCTCACGGCAGCGACAAAGTACTACTACCGCGTGCGAGCGTTCTCGGTTGCCGTCGGTGACACCGGGTACTCACTGGTCGGCTCGACCACCACGCTGACCACCGCGCCGGGTCAACCCACTGCCGTCGCTGACTACGCGTCACAGGTCACCGTCACGTGGCCGGATGTTGCCGGTGAAACCGGGTACGACATCCAGCGCAGCCCCGACGGGGTAGCCTGGACCACGGTCGGCACCAACGCCGCCAACGACGTCGACCTAGTCGACACCACCGTCGTCGGTGACACGACATACCGCTACCGAATCGTCGCGTTCAACGAAGGGGGCACATCGTCGCCAAGCGGCGTTGCGGTCGTCACCACGCCCGCCCCACCGTTGCCCGCCGAGGTCATCATCGACAACCTCAGCGCGACCTACGTCGGTGGCTGGTCGATCAGCACGACGCAGGCCGGTTTCTTCGGCGTCAACTACCGGCACGATTCCAACGGGTCAAAGGGGACAAAGACCGCGACGTTCATCGCGACGCCACCGACAACCAGCACGAGTTACAAAGTCTCGCTCTGGAACCCGGCGCGCAGCGACTTTGCGAGCAATGTGCCGGTCGATATCTACACAAGCACCGGCATCGTCACCGTGACGGTCAACCAGCGCATCAACGGCAATCGCTGGGTGCAATTACCCGGCGATTACGACTTCGATCCGGCCGTCGGCCTGAAGGTCGTCGTGCGAACGACGGGCACCAACGGGTTCGTTATCGTTGACGCCGTCAGGTTCACCGAGACAACGCCCGCCGCCTCACTGGCACCGACCGCGCCGTCATCCCTGCTCGCAACAGGTGTGACCCCGACCAGCATCTCGCTGGCGTGGAACGACAACTCGAGCAACGAGACAGGCTTCAAGATCGCCCGAAAGGGTCCCGGACAAGCCACGTTCGTCGACCTGCCAAACGGTTCGCTCGCGGCCAACACGACGACGTTCGTCGACGCGTCGGCCGACATCGTGCCCGGTGGCGCGTACCAGTACAGCGTCCGCGCGGTCGGCACGAACGGAGAGTCCAACCCAGCCTCCTCGCCGGTGATCACAACGATTACGACGGCGCCCACGGGCCTGGCGAGCGTGCCTGCGGGCGCGACCAAGGTCACACTGAACTGGGCGGACGTGAGCGGTGAATCCGGCTACCTCGTGCAGTTCAGCACGTCGTCGGACGGTTCGACCGGATGGACGGATGTCGGCACGACGATCGCCGGCACGACGACGATCACGCACGCGAATCTGACGCCGTCGACCCCGTATTACTATCGTGTCTTCGGCGTTAACACCGGAGGCAACTCGGACGCCAGTCAAACGCTGTCCGCCAGCACGGGGGCGCTCCCGACCCCACCGGGTGACTTCACCGCAACCGCCGAGCCGACCGGTGGCGTCACGCTCAACTGGACAGACGTCCCCGATGACGCCGGCTTCCTCATCCAGCGCGCAACGGACGCTCTCAACGGACCGTGGACGACGGTGCTCTCCCCGTTGACCGACGCCACAACGGCGTTCGATCCGTCGACGGTGCCGGGCACGTCGTACGCGTACCGCATCATCACGACCAACGCGTTTGCCGATCAGTCGACGCCCAGCGATCCGCAATCCGTGACGGCACAAGGTATCTTGCTCCCCCCGAGCGCGCCGTCGGGCCTCGGCGCAACCGTCTCTTCACCGACCGCGATCACGGTCGTGTGGAGCGACAACGCCAACAACGAGGACGGATACCTCCTGCAGCGAAGCGACGACAACGGTAGCTCGTGGTCCGACATCCCGCTGGCCGCCAACACGACCAGCTACGTCGACGACGGTCGGGATCCCGCGGTCCCGCACCTTTATCGCGTGACGGGTCAGAACGCCGGGGGCAGCAGCGCGCCACTCACGGTGGCGGCTGACATCGTCGTGGACAACGCCCAGTCCCCGTACGTCGTCGCCAGTGGCACGTGGACGACCGCCAGCGTGCTGGCCGGCAAGTGGGGCGCCGACTACGTCCACGACGGCAACACCGGGCGGGGCTCCAAGGCGTACAGTTTCTACCCGCGCCTGACGACTACGGGGCAGTACGAGGTGTACGTCTGGTACCCCGCTGCCGCCGATCGTTCGTCGAAGACCAAGATCGACGTCTTCGACCTCGACAGCAGCGCGACGCCGCAAGCCACGCTGGTCATCAACCAGCGTATCAACGGGGGTTCATGGGTCTCGCTCGGCGCGTACCATTTCGCCGCCTATGACCCGGCCAACCCCACGCTCGCTGGGCGCGTCCGGATCGGTAACAGTGGTGCCAACGGGTTCGTCAACGCCGATGCCGTCCGGTTCCGCCCGATCGTCGTCGTCAACAGTCCCAACCCACCGTCGGAGTTGACGGTCACCAACGTGACCACGAACTCCGTCGCGCTGAGCTGGGCCGACAACTCGACCGACGAGACCGGCTTTATCATCTCCCGCAGGGCCACCGGTCAGAACACATTCACCGACCTCGTGACCGTTGCGCCCAACGAGGCGGCTTACATCGACACGTCTGTGTCGCCCGGCGTCGGCTACCAGTACCAAGTCCGCGCCAAGGGTGCCCAATCCGACTCAGGTACCTCCGCCGTCGCCAGCACCGTCACGCTCCCAGTCGCGCCGGTGCTCAATGCCGTCGTCGTCGCCGGTGCCCATCGTCTGAATCTCAGTTGGCCGAACGTCACCGGCAACACCGGTTACCTTGTGCAGGTGAGCGCCGACGGAATCAATGACTGGACCGACTTGACGACCACCAGCACGGGCGTGGCGACCTACGGTCACACGGCGCTGACACCGTTGACAACGTACTACTACCGTGTGTTTGCCAACGGCGCATCGGGTCAGTCGACCGTCAGTAATGTGGTCTCGGGCACGACGACCGGTCTCCCCACCGCGCCGACCGGCCTGGACGCCACCGCCGAGACGCTGGGTGGTGTAACCCTGAACTGGACCGACTCCGCCGATGATGCTGGCTACAGGGTCGAACGTTCACTCGACGGCACAACCTGGACCGTCGTGGGCAGCCCAAGTGCCGATGCCATCACGTTCTTCGACGGAACGACCGCGTACCTGACCGAGTACCAGTACCGCGTATCGTCGGTCAACAGCTTCGGTGACCTCTCTGCCGATTCCAGCAACGTCGCGAGCGTCACGACCGGTGACTCGCCGCAAGCGTTGCCACCGACCAACTTCGTCGTGGCATCCAATACGTCGTTCCGCATCGAGCTCTCCTGGACGGACGTCGAAACGGACGAGACGGGCTACCTGCTTCAGCGTAGCGCCGACGGTGGCACGACTTGGACGGACATCCCACTCCCGGCCGACTCGACGGGCTACGTCGATCAGGGCCGCACGCCCAGCACGGCGTACAGCTATCGCGTCAAGGCGACCGGAGCCAACGGGGACAGTGACTTTGTCGCGCTGGCGAGCCCCGTCTCGACCCCGGCCGCCCCATCGGTCGAGGTCGACAACACGTCGGTGAACGTGACCTACACCGGCACCTGGGCCACGAGCACCGCCGTCGCCGGTTACCTCGGCACCAACTACCGCCACGACGGCAACGCCCAGAAGGGCGCCCGTTCGGTGCAGTACACCGCCGCCCTGCCCGACGCCGCTGGCAAGTACAAGATCGGCTTCTACTACACCGCCAGGAGCGATCGCGCCAGCAACGTCCCGATCGACGTCTACACGAAGACCGGCATCGTGACGGTGGTCCTCAACCAGCGGATCAACGGCAGCCAGTGGTTTGAGATCGCCGGTGAATACGAATTTGACTCGATCTTGAAGGTCGTCATCCGCACCACCGGCACCAACGGCTTCGTCATGGCCGACGGTGTCCGCTTCCGCCAGGTGTCGTAGACGACCTGACCCCCCATTGATGAAACCCTCGCCCGGCCCCGTCGACCAACGACGGGGCCGGTGTTGTTGATGGGGACGTCTTCACTCATGCCGGGACAGTACGCAGCGCCGTCCCGGATTTGTCCGATATACAAAAGGCATCCGAGACGGCGCTGCGCTCTGTCCCGGCGTGGAAGACTGTACTGATCACCTATTCCCTGGCTCTACATCAGGATCGCTGCGATGAACACCACGACGAGCAAGGCGCAGAGAGCGCAGCCGATGCAGCGTTGCTCACCGACGGCACCCCTACGTGGGAAGAGGATAACCACGGCCCCATGATGTACGTCCGCGACCACGCTCGGCAGGCGATCCACGCTCTCGTCCTTGCGCGACCAGTCAAGCAACTCCCAACTCGCCCGCAAGCGCGCCCCTTGGTCCGCCGAGAAGAGGTCGTTCTCGATCTGGGCCAGATTGCGGGATGGCTTCTGCATGCATCGGTCGGTAGGGCGGGATGGCAATCCCGGCGATGCAACTACTCGCGAATGCCTTCGAGGCTGACCCAGATCGTCACGTCATCGCCTACGGGTCCGACCATGCCGGTCATGCCGTAGTCGCTGCGCTTGATGGTGAAGGACGTGTCGTAACCGATGCGGTAGCCGGCCATTTTCGTGTCAGCCTCACCGACCTTTTTCAGCGTGACGGTGAGCGGCTTGGTGACGCCCTTGAGCGTGAAATCGCCGGTCACTTCGACCGTCGTGTCGTCGATCTTCTTGGCGCTGGTGCTCTTGAACGACAGGTCGGGGAACTGCTTGGCGTCGAAGAAGTCAGGGCCCTTCAGGTGGGCATCGCGCTTTTCGTTGTTGGTGTCGACCTTCTCGGCCTTGGCGTCGATGGTGATCGACGGCAGGCCGTCATCACCGACGGTCAGCGTGCCGGTAGGGCTGTCGATGACGCCCCAACTGTGGCTGACGCCCATGTGCCCGACGCGGAAGACCAGGCTCGTGTGAACGGGGTCGAGCTTGTAGTTCGTCGCCGACATGGCGACCGAGGTGGCCAAGCCGAGCGTGACGAGCGACGCGAGGATGCGGTTGCGAAACGTGGACATCGAAAACTCCTTCGGGTTGGAACGGGTTGCCCACCGCGCGTGAGAGGTCGGCGCCGACCCTCTGGGCAAAGCGGTGGAGCGATACTGTAACACGCCGGCTCCCCCAACGAACCCAACTGCAATATGTCGGTTTAGCAACTATTAAACCCATCTTGCTGCCTATTCAACAGTTAGGGATATGTCAGCCTTTTTCCTTGCATATCCCGTCAGTCTCCGCTATTGATGTCATCCAGACACCGCGATGGAAGCCCTTGGACCCAAACTTCGCCGCCAGCGCCGTCGGCTCGGGCTTACGCTCGACGAGCTGGCCGGTCGCACGCAGATCAGCAAGCCCTACCTCTCACTGATCGAGACGGGTCGGGTCCCCAACCCACCCAGTGATGAAAAGCTGAGGCGGCTCGAGCAGACGCTCGGTTTTCCCGCGGGTGAACTGCTGACGCAGGCCCACCTGCAGCGCACACCGCGCGATGTCCGGGCAGTGCTCGCCAAGCTGATGCGCGAGGGTCAGGACCGCAAAAACGAGGATGACGCTGCCAAGCCCACCGATGGGAAGAAATCAGCGGTCACCGCGCTCCCACCGTCGGCGTCACTGACCGGTGGGCCTACGATCGACATCAAGGCTTTAGCCGACCTTGACGACGCCTACCTGTCGGGCATGCTGCACCAGCTAGTCGACCGGTCGGCCGGGAATGTCGAGACGATCGCGACCAACGCCGTCCCGGTCATCAACAAGGTGTCGGCCGGTTACCCCAAGGACTTCACCGACCTCTCCTACCCGCGCGGGGTCGCCGACGACTACGTCAGTTGCCCCGACGTCCGCGACCCCGACGCTTTCGCCGCCCGCGTCCATGGTGACAGCATGACCCCGCGCTATGCCGAGGGGGACATCGTCATCTTCTCCCCCGCCGCCAGCCCGCGCGAAGGTGATGACTGCTTCGTCCGCTTCGACGACGGCACCACCTATTTCAAACGCGTCTTCTTCGAAACCGACGACGCGGGTCGAGCCGTGCTGAGACTGCAACCCCGCAACGAAAAATATCGGGCGACAGTGGTGCCCAGCGAAAAGGTAACGGGATTGTGGAAGGCGATGTTTCGGTACGAACGGTTGTAGGAAAATTCGAGATCCGAACTTCCGTGATCGCTGTCATTCCTGCGATCGCTCCACCGCAGTTACCATCGACCGCACCGCCTCCCCATACACTTCTGACGCATCGCGAAACCCCGCCAGATGGCCGACGCCTTTAAGGATCAAGTGCTGCGACCCGGCCGAGCTCGTGGTGGCGGTGGTGTAGCGGGCGATGGTGTCTCTATCCGTGATCGGGTCGGTGGTGCCTTGGATCACCAGGACCGGGCATCGTGACCGCGCGACGAGGTCAACCGGTCGCACCGCGGCGAAATCGACGCCGGCGCGCCAGGCGGCCAATTTTGCAGCCAGGGGAACCACCGGCCAACCGGGTGAGCCCAGCAATCGCGAATGGACGTACAACGCCTCGGCGTAGTCGGCGAACGTGCTGTCCATAACGACGCCGGCAATGTCGTCGCGCACGTCGGCCGTTGCAATCGCGATCGCGCCACCGAGGCTTAAACCGTACAGATACAGTCGCTGCGTCTGTCGCGGGAAGCGGACCTTCAATTGATTGATCGCAGCGTCGACGTCGTAACGTTCAAAGAACCCCGCGGTCGTCATCTCCCCTTCGCTCTCACCATGGGCGCGCAAATCGATCGCGACCAGGTTGACGTTCATCGACATCAGCAACGGCGCCCACGCGATCGCGCCGACCTTCGCGTCGGCATAACCGTGCAACAAAACGACCGTCCGCTCCGATGGCCCAGCCGTCGTTGCAGGAATCCACCAGGCAGCCAACCTCAGTTGCGCACCGGGGTTGGCTGCATCGGGCACGTCGAACGTCAACGACTCGTACGCCAGACCCAGGTCGGCTGGTGACAATCGCTGCAGGACGTAAACCGCCTTGCCGTCGTTCATGCGAGGCGGACGCAACAGCAACCGCGCCATCAGCATCGCCGCCAGCACGACCGCGAGCCCGCCGCACAGCAGCAGGATGAGCCCAAGGCGCAGCAGGACGTCGACCGTCGGCATGGTCGCGGGATGATAAGGTGGACGACGACAAACCTCGAATTCGCCGGATTGTCCGTTCCGGACCAGGTCGCTTCCGCTCCCCTTCGGGATGACCGCTTTGGGTGAAAGCGGATCTACGCCTATAGCCCATCCACCCACTTCACGTACTTGTCCATATCAAACTTCCGCTCCAGCCCTGCAGAGTTCATGTAGCGGACCAGTCCGAAGATCTTGCGTTCCGGCCCCCAGGGTCGGTCGTGCAATCCATAGATCCACGCGATGTTGGCGAACGAGTTGGGGTCGCGGCCGTCGAGCTCGTGGGCGTTGTTCAGTTCCAGCGTGATCTCGAACGCCTTTTGTGGGTCGGCGTGCCATTCGAGCAGGCGTTTTCCCCAATACATGCGCATGTAGTTGTGCATGAAACCGGTCTTGGCCATCTCGATCTGGGCCGCGTTCCAATACGGGTCGCCGGTCTGGCCGTGCTCGAGTTGCTTGCGCGTGTAGGTCGCCGGCCGCGCATCGTCCTTGTGTTTTGCAAGTGACTTGCGCGCCCAGTCGGGAATGCCTGCGTAGTTGTCGTAATTCGGATTGAACTCACAAAAATTCATCGACAGCTCGCGGCGGACGATCAACTCTTCCAGATACGAATCCCGATCGGCCTGTGGCGCATCCGCATCGCGCACCGCGATCGCAATCTGCACCGGTGAGATGTTGCCAAAGTGCAGATACGGGCTCATCGTCGACGAATGCCCCGCTGACGGCTCGTTGCGTCCCTCGGCGTAGCCTTTGAGCAGTGTGTGCACGAAATGGTTCAACCGCTTCTGCGCCGCCTCTTCACCACCGACGAATCGATCGGTCGGGCCGACGCTGCGGTCGAGTTTCGTCAGCTTCTTCAGCGCAGCCTCGGTATCGGTAACGTCGATGTCGCTCTGAAGACGCATGCCGAGGGAATCGCGCCCGACCTTCGTCGGCTTCAGTGGCACGAGATATTCGTCGCGATGCCGGTTGATCTTCGGCCGAATGGTGCGGGCGGCGTACTCGTGCTTGTCACTGACGACGTCGACCGGCACGACGACGTCCCCCTCGACCTGCTCGACGCGCACCTTCACGTGGTCCGCTACATGGTCAAACCACGCCCGCTGATGACGTGTGTACCCACGATCGACAACCACCACCGCAGCATCTTTCGCGAGGTCGACCGCGACGTCTTTGGGATGCCCATGACGGGTGACAAACAAGATCCCGCGCTTCTCCAGGTTCGCTGCCACATCCACCAGGCCCGTCATCAGAAATGCGTAGTGCCGCAGGTTGGCCTGCGGGTAGTCGTCCATGATCCCCATGCAAACGACCGGCGGCAGCTTCAGGTCGTTAGCCAGCCGTATCGCGTGCTCCAAACCGTAGTTAAACCGCGTCCGCTGGGATGCGTGCATCCAATAGAGCACGTATTTGCCCTTGGCATTGGCTTCCCCTTCATTCAATTGGCGGATGCGGGTGTCATGGATCATGCGCGGCCTACGGTACACGCGACGGAACAGATGTGTGAACGCCAAGACGCCAAGGACGCCAAGTTAAGAGGGAAGAGAAAGATGGGTTTGAGCACGGTGGTCAACCTGGGGTACTCCAAAGAAGGCGTATGCCCAGTTTTCTTGGCGTTTCTGATCCTGGCGTCCTTGGCGTCTTGGCGTTCATCATTCTGCAGGCCTACAATCCCCGCATCATGATGACCAAGATTTCCCTCGCCCTGTCGCTGGTAGCCGTTGTTGCGGTGTTGATCGTTGTGCGATCGGTGATCGGGAAGGACATCGTCAAGGAGCCCTCCGCCATGCCGACCGACACTTCCACCACGCAACCCGCCGGCCCGTTGTCGTACGTAATGAAGGACATCGACGGCAACGACATGGACCTGGCGACGCTGAAAGGCAAGGCGGTGCTGATCGTCAACGTTGCCAGCCGCTGCGGGCACACGAAGCAGTACGGCGGCCTCGAAGCGCTCTACCAGAAGCACAAGGACCAGGGTCTGGTGATCGTCGGTGTGCCAGCCAACAACTTCAATGGTCAGGAGCCCGGCAGCGACGAAGAAATCAAGACGTTCTGCTCGCGCACCTACAACGTGACGTTCCCAATCCTGAGCAAGGCCAGCGTCAAGGGGGACGACAAGGTCCCCCTCTACAAGACGCTGACCGAAAAGGAGACAGCTGGTGAATTCGCCGGTGAGATCGGCTGGAACTTCACCAAGTTCCTCGTCGACCGCAACGGTCAGATCATGGCCCGTTTCGCCAGTGGCACCACGCCGGAAGACCCGGCGCTTGTCGGCGCGGTCGAAAAGGCGCTGGCAGCGAAGTAGCCGACGTCTTGCGCTTGGCTGGTCATCTCGCGATGTCGTCAATTCGTCGACGTGTCATCCCGCAGGGAGCGTGAGACCCGAGGGATCTAGACTGGCACGGCGCTGTTAGACTGCCCGATCCCTCACGTCGCTACCGCTCCGTTCGGGATGACAACGTGAGATTCGCGTTGGCGACGCCTTTACACCGTGCCGACGGCTGGCTGCAATTTTTGCGTCGCGATAGTCCACCCCAATTTTGCGATCATCGCCCACGCGACGATTCCGACGCCCATCGTGAACATACCGTAGATGGCGTTGGCCGTGACCGCCAGTGGATCGTCGAAATGACCACGAAACGGTTTGGACAGCACGAACATCGCCAGTGGGGAGGTGATCAGCACGACGGCGGCGAAACCGATCGCCCGAAGGTTGGTCGCGAGCTTTTTCTCTCCAAATGCCCTGGCCAGCGATGCCAGATACAGATAGACCGCCAGTGTCGCAGGCACCTCGACACCGATCATGAGCGCAGCCACCCAGTGCGACTCGCGAACGTTGTAATCGGCCCGTGAGATCGTCAACCACAAACCCAGCGCCGTCCCAAGCAGCACCGTGGGCACCCACCGCGCTGCGACCCACGTCCACACAGGCTTCGGGCGGATCGCGGTGAACATCCAGATCGCCAGCAGCGTGATCAGCACCGGTGTGCGGTCGTTCATCCGCCACCAGTAATAGCCATCGTCGCCGTTGAGCAAACCCACCGCGTTCACCTTCGGGCCGATGAAGTTCAGGACCGGCCAGTTGCCACCGAGCCCCTGCCGTTGATAGATCGACGCCGTCTGCACCATCAACGGTTGCACGTTCGACAACCACAACCAGATTCCCCCAACCGCCAACCACCGCAACGGCTCGGCGCGGACGATCTTGACCAGGTAGCGAAGTGACCCGCGCAACCGAGCCATTTTGCCCGCGAGGTTGGCGATCGTCGTGTCGATCGCTGCCAGCCCCACGCAGACGCTGAGCCGCAGGACGCCGAAGGTCATCATCATCCCCCCCGTCAACACCAGCGCGCCGTACGCAGCCTGCGCACCGCGCCACACAACGATCGGCTGATCTTCCATTGACCCACGGACCAGTGACATGCCTGCGCCGACAGCGCACGCAGCCAACACAATCCAGCGTGACACCGCTAGCAACGAGGTGGCGCGTGTATCTCCAAATCGTCGGGATAATGCATGAAGGTAAAAGTAGAGAAGCGTGTTGGAAATGAGTTCGACAACGCCCACCGAGACCGCGATGGCGGGCAGGCCATCCCACGTCCACCACCAGTTGACCTCCAGGCCACCGATCAGCACCCCCATCAGCCCGCCCGTCAGCAAGACGGTTGACCAGCGCGTCAGCACACGAAGGGAGAGCGTCGATTCATTGCGGCCAAGCTCATCCCGGCGTTCGGTTAAAAACCAGATCGCCAGCACGTTCCCCAGCACCGCGATCGTCCCCGCGACGCCCAAAAACCCAGGCTGACCACCAAGCGATCGCTGTAAAAGCACCGCGGCCCACAGCTTGGGCGCCGGTGTGTTCATCGCGGGCAAAACGAGCCCACCAAACCCCATCGACAACGCGACATGAACGGCCGCCAGGGATGTCGTGCAAAGCAACCAAAGCCCAATCGCCAGCGTGACGAGCCACCGCTGTTCCGACCGATCCCTCGCTGCCCCCAGCGTCTCCAGCGCCGCAGCGACGCGCGTGGGTGGCAACGCCCCACACTCGGGGCAACGCGCCGATTCAGTTAACCCCACGCGCGGATACCCACAGCGGGCACAATCGGGCGCAGCATCGATAGAAGAATTGACCGGCGAAGACGCGTCCATGCGTCGCTCCCGTGAAGTGAGAGACACTGTTACCGCCAGCACGTGGCTCCGCCACGCGTTTACATCAGGACGGCCACAGATCGTTCAGGTTCACATTTAGTTCAGCGAACGAAGCGACGTTCAATGAATCAGCAGTTCGATTGATGGAATCATCGACGTACGCCCCATCCCGCAATACGAGAACGTCTAGCGTCAACGCGTAGGCGTCGACGATCCAATAATGAGGAATGCCGAACTCCGCGTACCACTGACGCTTCAATCGATGGTCGTGTTCGCGATGTCCTTCGCTGACCGACTCGATCACGAGCGATGGCGGTGAAGACAGCGAATAGTCGCGCCAATTGGTCCCTGGCTTCGGAACCGTCTGCCTGGAAAAACGAGGAAGGTCTTCGCCAAAAACGACAGCGGCATCCGCCCTGAGCACCCGGTCCGGACGCACTGCGATGTCAACCTCACCGGCAAACTCCGCGGGTATGCCTCTACCGGCAAAGTAGGAGCGCAACAGAAACGTGAGGTTGAAGACGACGCTTCCGCCACGAAATCGAGCAGCCGGCATGATCGTGAGCACCCCTTCGATGATCTCGTATCGTCCGTCGTCCCAAAGCAACCGAATCTCGCCGTCATCTAAGTCTGCGGCCCTCCAGCCCCCGGTGCCCGGTCGCAGTGAGATTCGATCCCCATCGCCAAACCGATAGACGTCGCGACCATCCGGTCGTACGTCGGCGAGAATCGAAGCGGTGGAGGTCATGGAGCCACAGTATACGGGAATCGGGCCCTTGCCGGCGAGCGCTATTCGACCGTTACGCTCTTGGCCAGATTGCGAGGCTTATCCACGTTGCACCCGCGCAACACCGCGGCGTGGTACGCCAGCAACTGCAACGGCACGACGCTCAGCAGTGGTTGAAGACACTCGAGCGTGTCAGGGATGTAGACGACGTGGTCGCTATGGCGCGAGATGGCGGTGTCACCCTCGGTGGCGACGGCGATGACGTGACCTCCGCGGGCGCGGACTTCTTCGATGTTGCTAATGACCTTGTCGTACTGCACGCCACGCGTTGCGATGAAGACGACGGGCATGCCTTCTGTAATCAGCGCGATCGGCCCGTGCTTCATCTCGGCTGCGGGCATGCCCTCGGCGTGGATGTAGCTGATTTCCTTCAGCTTCAAGGCCCCTTCCAGCGCCACCGGGTAGTGATACCCTCTGCCCAGGAACAGCCAGTTTTCACGATCGCAGAACTTAGATGCAATCTCGCGAATCTTGTCGCTTTGCTTGAGAACCTGTTCCATCTGATCGGGAATCGCGACGAGGCCCTCGATTGTCTCCTGGCACTGGCTCTGGCTCATGAAGCGCCGCCGGCCGATGAACAGCGCGAGCATGGTCAGCGTGGTGCACATGCACGTAAACGCCTTCGTGCTGGCGACACCGATTTCCGGGCCGGCGTGGAGGTAGATGCCACCGTCCGTCTCTCGGGCGATGGTGCTGCCGACGACGTTGACGATGCCCAGGCCCAGCGCGCCCTTGTCTTTGCCCTCGCGCAGCGCCGCGAGCGTGTCGGCCGTCTCACCGGACTGGCTGATCGCGACCACGACGGTCCCCTCTTCCACCAGTGGATTGCGGTAGCGGAACTCACTGGCGTAGGTGCACTCGGTGACGACCTTGGCGAGGTCTTCAAACAGATAGTCACCGACGAGGCCCGCGTGCCACGCGGTGCCCTGACCGGTCATGATGTATCGCCGCGCGCGCACCAAGTCGCGCGCGTGGTCGGCGATGCCACCGAGGACGATGCGACCTTCTTTCGCATCGGCGCGCCCGCGCAGGCAGTTGCGCACGGCGCCGGGCTGCTCGAAGATTTCCTTGAGCATGTAATGCGGGTAGCCACCAAGCTCGTATTCCTCGAGCTTGTGTTCCAGCTGGCTCAGGACGTGCGAGACGTTCTGGTCGTCGATCGTCATCGTCCGGAAGCTGCCCGGCCGCAGGACGGCCATCTCGTTGTCGTTGAGGTAGATGACCTGCGTCGTGTGCTCGACGATCGCGCTGGCGTCGGACGCGACAATGTACTCCTCATCGCCCACGCCCACGATCAGCGGCGAACCCTTACGGGCGACCACGAGCGTCTCGGGCTCTTCGCGGCAGACGACGGCGATGCCGTACGTGCCTTCGACCTCGTGCAGCGCTGCCTGGATGGCTCGCTGCAGGACGCTCGTGCCCGGTGCCAGGTGGTTCTTCTTTTTGATCTCGTCGTACAAGTCCCCGATGAGCACCGCGAGTACTTCGGTGTCGGTCTGGCTGTGGAAGACGTGCCCTTTATCGGTCAGGAACTTCTTCAACGCCGCGTAGTTTTCGATAATGCCGTTGTGGACGACCGCGATGCGGCCGCTGTTGTCACGGTGCGGGTGGGCGTTGGACTCATTCGGCGCGCCGTGGGTCGCCCAGCGGGTGTGCGCCATGCCAATGTGAGCGGGTGGCAACGGGTCGACATCGGTGTTGATCGCGTTTTCCAGGACGCTGATGCGCCCGACAGCCCTGCGGACGTGAAGCTCACCCTTGTCATCGATCACCGCGATGCCGGCCGAGTCGTAACCGCGATACTCGAGGCGCTTGAGGCCCTCGATGAGCAACGGCTGGCAAACCTTCCGACCGACGTAAGCGACGATTCCGCACATGTGATATCTCCGGGTGAAGCGCAATTTCGGGCACCGGGACGGCGGAGTCCGTTCGCACCGTCCGGAATACGACTAACCCGATAATAAGTGTAGCCTTCCGGGAGACGACCGCCAAACGGCGCTGGTTCGGAACCGAACCTGCTTGAGGGAAAACGGGTTATCCCACTCGGCGGCGCGAGCGGTTCAACTTGTGGCGGATTTCGTGGCCGCGGACGAGGTAGATCACTTCTTCGGCGATATTCGTCGCATGGTCACCGATGCGCTCAAGGTTGCGGCTGACGAGGATCAACGACATCGACTGTTGAGCGGCCAGTGGGTCGGTGATCATCTGTTTCAGCAACTGCCGAAAAATCGTGTCGCGCAACAGATCGGCCCGTTCTTCGTCGGCGAAGACTTTTTCGGCCAAGTCGACGTCGCGCATCACCAGCGCCGCCAGCGCGTCAGCGATCATCTTCTGTACGAGGGTCGCCAGCGTGCCGATCGTCGCGGGGATCTCGACGTCCGTGCCCTGCTGCCAGACGTACTTGGCGTTTTCCAGGATGTTGATCGCCTGGTCCCCCACGCGCTCCACATCCGTCGCGGCACGGCTTGCGACGAAGACGAACCGGGCGTCACCGGCCACCGGTTGCTGGCGCGCCGTGATGTTCACGCAACCGTCGTCGATCACGTTCTGCAGGCCGTTGACTAGCTCTTCTTTCGCGTAGACGTCCGCCGCCAGAGATTCGTCGCGCTCCATGAGCACGCGAACCGCCGACTGCAACATCGACTCGACATAGCCGCCCATCTGCATGAGCTTTTCGAGCACGTCGCGAAGTTGTTCCTGGAAGGAGTCACGCATGGATTAAACTCGGAAGTCGGAGCACGGAAGTGGGCAGTAGAAGTTCTGTCAGGATCGCGGCCTTTCTACTTCCGGCTTTCGCGTTCTGACTTCGCACTTCCGTCGATCAGCCAAACCGCCCGGTGATGTAATCTTCCGTATCCTTCAGATGCGGGTTGGTGAACAGCGTGCTCGTTGGGCCGTACTCGACCAATCGGCCCAAGTACATGAACGCCGTGTAGTCACTAACGCGGGCGGCTTGTTGCATGTTGTGGGTGACGATCAACACCGTGTAGTTGCCGCGCAGCTGGGTGATGAGGTCTTCAATCTTGCTCGTCGCGATCGGGTCGAGCGCGCTGCACGGTTCGTCCATCAACAGCACTTCCGGCTCAGCCGCGATCGCGCGGGCGATGCAGAGTCGCTGTTGCTGACCACCGGACAAGCCCAGGGCGCTGCTGCTGAGGCGGTCCTTCACCTCGTTCCAGAGCGCTGAGCCTTTGAGGCTGCGCTCGCAGGCCTCTTCCAGCACACTGCGGCGATTCTCACCGTCGATGCGGAGACTGAAGACGACGTTCTCAAAAATGCTCATCGGAAACGGGTTGGACTTCTGGAAGACCATCCCCATGCGCTTGCGCAGCTCGATCACGTCGACGTTCTTGGCGTAGATCGGGTCGCCGTTGAGATACATGTTGCCCGTCATCTTCACACCGTCGATCAGATCGTTCAGGCGGTTGACCGAGCGCAGCAGCGTCGATTTGCCGCAACCGCTCGGGCCGATGAGCGCGGTCACCTTGCCATGCGGGATGTTGAGGCTGATGTTGTGCAGCGCCTTGGCGGTCAGGTTGTAATAAAGCGAGAAGTCCTCAACGGACACGACGGTCGTTTCGGTCTTGAGCTCATCGTGAATTTCGGCAGGGAACGGTGTGCCTTCCTTCACGAACGACTGCACCGACACGTCACGGCGCACACCCGGTGGCAACGACGACTCGGTAGCCGGTTGCTGCGCGTTGGCGGCCGAGGACAGTTCGTGGGCGCTGGGGATCACCATGTTTCGCGGACTTGTTGACATCGACATTATTGTATTCTCCAGGACAGTCCGTTGTCGTTCACTTACCGAACATTAAAACGCCCCACCCGCATACGCCTTTCGCAACCGGGAACGAATGGTGATCGCTGCGATGTTCAGCAGGACAACGATCACAATCAGCAAAAACGTGGTTGTGTACGCCATGGGCAACGCAGCCATTGAATTACGGCTTTGGAACGCCAGGTCGAAAATGTGAAAGCCCAAGTGCATGAAGCTTCGGTTTACACCGAACAGCTCGCTTGGACTGGCACTGATCGGCAGCTCTGGCGCCAGTTTCACTGCGCCCACCAGCATGATCGGCGCAACCTCACCTGCACCTCGGGCAATCGCGAGGATCATCCCTGTCATCACACCCGGCATCGCACGGGGCAGCACGATCCGGCGGATGGTCTGCCACTTGCTCGCGCCACAGGCGTACGACCCTTCACGCACACTGCGCGGCACGGCAGCGAGCGCCTCTTCCGTCGCGACGATCACCAGGGGCAAGGTCAGCAACGCGAGCGTCAGTGACGCCCAGATCATCGCGCTCTTGCCCAACGTCGGGCTTCCCTCGGCAGACCGCGCGGCGAAGAACCCGTCGAAGAACGGTGTCGTCCAGAGCAAACCGAGGATCATTGCCGCCGACGACAGCCAGACGAGAAACAACACGACCTTCAACCCCGCACCGACCGCGCCTCGTTCCGACTCGCGCGTGAAGATGTTGAAGAAAACCGTCAACCCCGCGCCCAGGCCGATCACCGCGACCGTTGCCAGGGCAAACCCACCCCACTGTGCGACGGCCATCGGTTCATCCGGGCCCCGGTCGAGATATCGGCCGATGATGTAACAGAAGAACCCCAGCCCGAAGACACCGTACACAATGCTCGGCACACCAGCCAGATTGTTCACACTGATGCGCACGAACGAGACGAGCGGACCCTGCTTGGCGTACTCGCGCAGGTACAGCGCCGCCACCACGCCAATCGGCACAACGAAGATGACCATTACGAACGTCAGCAGCACCGTGCCGATGATCGCGGGGAACACGCCACCCTCGGTGTTCGCCTCGCGCGGTTCGTCGGTCAGAAATTCCCACCAGCGACTGAGGTAAACGCCCATCTTGTCGACAAGCGACAACTGGTTGGCCGGGTAAGTGCGAACCACCTGCGCCACGAGCAGTGGCTCTTCGGGCTTGGTCCGGTCGGCGGGAATGATGTCACCCGTTGAGGCGCGAACGGTGATCGTCGCGGTCGCCATGCGGGCTCGTAGGTCCGCGACCTTTCCGCGCAGGGTGACGATCTCGGCTTCGAGCTCTTTTTGTCGCGAGGCCAGCTCCAAAGCCTTTTCCTTGTACTCGGCCGATTCCTGACCGTGCTCGTGGCCGACCCCGGCCAGCTCCAGCCGCATGTCGTCGAGCTCGCGGCTGATCTCCCCCATCTCGTCCTTCTCGATGTCGCGGACCTCGTCCCCCAGGTCGCGCATCGGGCCGTACACCTCGTTGAACTTTGCCCAGGCGGCATCCGGGCCCGTGGTCGTCTTGCCATCAACCGTGACGGCTTCCAGTGTGCCGTAAGCGTTCCCCCATGCGGTGCGCTCGACGACCATCCCCCATTGGGGCTTGGCCCGGTCGATCACGTTGCGCTCTTCAACCCAGCGGAAATCTTCACCCGTCAGGTCGAAGTTGCCGGTTTTGTACAGTGTGCGTGGAATCTCATAGCGAACCGTCTGCACGCCCTTGTTCTCGTCCACGCTCACCACACTGTCCGCCTCGACAGATATCGAGAGGGGCACCTGGTCGGTGTAGGTGTAGACGTCGTGCCGCGTGGGCTCGCCGAGCACGACTCGGGTCGTCGTGCCGTCGCGAACGGTTACCTGTTCCAGTGGGTCAGGCCAGAAGGTTGCAAACCCATGACTGGCGATAAAGGCCAGCAACCCGATGATCATCAGCACAGCGGCTGCGACGCAGCCACCTGTCAACCAGACCATCGGCTCACCGCGCGCCGCCAGGCTCGTTCGCCGACGAACTCGCGGGGCCGCTTTGACGATCGCCGCGGGAATGGACGTTGAAGTTGGAAGGGTCGCTTGCGACATAAGGTTTCGTGAATCTATAGATCGGGTTCCAGTGACCGTTTTCACTGAGCCACCGCTTCGCTTCTATAACTGGTACGCCCGTTTCCTGAATCGATTCCGGACGATCTCCGC
>JBBRHE010000011.1:0-32085 GCA_038223165.1 Tepidisphaerales bacterium | reverse complement strand
GCAAGCTGCACCTCGTGCGCCCGGATCTGATTCAATATCCGATCTCGTTCGAAGTCTATTGCTAACGCTAAATCAGTAAAAACAAAAACGTGAGGCCGGGTTACCTCAGTGCCCCGGCCTCAACGTGTTTATGGGATGGTTCGTCCTACCGCGTCACCATCGACGCTGCTACATCCGCGAGTGCGTCGGTCACGAATTTGACGTCTTGCTTGCTGAGGAACGGTCCGAAGCTAAACCGGGTGGTGCCACCGCGCTCGAGGGTACCGATCGCGCCGTGGGCCAGCGGTGCGCAGTGGATGCCGCTGCGCGTCAGGATTCCGAAGTGGCTTTCGAGGACGGCTGAGAGTTCGTGGGGGTCGATCCCGTCGATGCGCACACTGAACACACCCACCCGGTCGCGCACACCCTGTGGGCCGAAGTAGGTTAAACCGTCGATGTCGTTCATGCCTTCGATGAATGTGCGGATCAGGTCCTGATCATGGGCGAAGAGTTTTTCGACGGTCTGACCGAGCACCCATTGCACGCCTTCACTCAGCCCCGCGATGCCGATCGCGTTTTGACTGCCCGGCTCGTACTTGTCGGGCAGGAAGCTGGGTTGGCGGTCCTCGTCACTGACTGAACCGGTGCCACCTTCCCTGATCGATGAGAGCATTTTCTCCATGCCCGGCCGGAGATAGAGGAAACCGGTGCCAAGTGGCCCAAGCAACGCCTTGTGTCCCGGGGCCGCCAGCAAATCGATGTGGTCTGCCTGCACGTCGATCGGCACATGACCGGCCGACTGCGCCGCGTCGACGATGAACGGCACCGCCAACTCACGGGCGATGCGCCCGATCTCACGGATGGGTTGGATGGTTCCCGTGACGTTGCTGACGTGCGTGATTGCGATGAGTTTCGTGTTGGGTCGGACCGCAGCGCGGATGGCCGCTGGGTCGACCAGGCCGGTCACCGGGTCGATCGTGACCCGTGTCTGGTCGATCCATCCACGGTCTTGCAACGCGTTCAGTGGGCGCAAAATCGAGTTGTGGTCGATGTGCGTGCAGATCGCGTGGCTCTTCTGACCCGCGACGGGTTCGATCAGGCCTTTGATGGCCAGGTTCAGCGCGTCCGAGCAGTTGAGCGTGAAGATGAAGTGCTCAGGTCGTTCCCCATGGAACAAGGTGTTCAACCGCCGGCGGCAGTCGGTGAGGATGCGGGCCGCCTCGACCGCTTCGCGATAGGCGCCACGACCGGCGCTGGCGCCCAGTTCCGTCGCGTAGTGGGTCATCGCGTCGATGACGGCCCTGGGCTTGGGAAAACTGGTCGCTGCGTTGTCCAGATACAACCGTCGCGGCTCGGGCTGTGCGGGCGTACTAATCATCGGTGAGGAATGATAGGACGACCGGCGTGCCGCGGAAAGGGTCAGACCCCATCAAGCAGCGCGACGGCGGCGCAAGACCCACAGCAGCAGGGTGGCAAACGTCAAATACGCCGGTTCCGGGACGGCCGTCAACGGTGGATCGGTTCCCGGGTTGCCGACCGACGGGGATGGGTCCGACGGTAACAGGATTGGGAAGCCACCCACGACCGGAAAGCCTGTTGGTGGCGACAAACCTAAACCCCCATCCCCAACGCCCGGAACTCCAACTCCCGGAATCCCACCACTGCCAACCCCACTACCCACTCCGTCCGGTGGGGCACCGTTCGTCGGCAGGTTGACCGCGATCTCACCACGGTCCTCGATGTATCGCTGAATTCCATTGTGACCACCCGGCCAGCCCGTTGAACCGTTCCCGGCCCAGCGGCTGAGGACCGGTGGCGGCAGAGGACGCGGCTGGACCTTCGGCCCCGACAGCAGGCCCGTGACCGTCGGTTCCTTCTTCTTGAGCAAGTCCGGCCGCTCGCGCAACAGAGACAAGCCATCCGACCACGAAAACGGCCTGGCGATCGGGTCTTCATCGAACAGTGACCGCATCGTGGTGATCTCATACGCATCCCACGACTCGCTCGTCGGCAGTTCCGGCAAATTGCCCATCGCCACCTCTGGGCCAGGGCGCAGCTCACTGATCTCGCTGGCAGCGACGACCGAGACGATCAAGAAGATGAGACGTTTGCGAAAGCGCATACCGACCGGCCGCCCGCACATCTAGCGCACTGACCCGTCAACAGGCTCATCGGTCGCAAATCTGTGTCATTTAAGTGGTTTGGCGGGATTAGGCGGAGGTCGATGGGGAGGATAATGCGCAAAGCGGGTTATCGGGCCTAGTTCGACGTTGGATTGACCCATGACCAAACCAGCGGCCAAGGGGATCATTTCAACTTCGGCTACCGAGGGCTCACTTCTACTTCGGTACAACAAACGTCAAATCCCGCAAACTTGCGTTCAAAACCGTGTCAGGCTAAACTCTTTCCCCCACGTTCGGCTGACGTTTCGCGGCTTTTCGCGGACCGCACGATCCGGGCATTTGGAGCCGTATCATGAAGAAGAACATCCATCCGAAATATCGCGCCGTTGTGTTCCAAGACACGGGCGCTCAGTTTTCTTTCCTGACCCGTTCAACCATGGCCTCGAAGGACAAGGTGACGTGGGAAGACGGCAAGGAATATCCACTGATCAAAGTCGACATCAGCTCGGCCAGTCACCCGTTCTTCACGGGCAAGCAGATGTTCATCGACACTGCCGGTCGCGTCGAACGCTTCAGCAAGAAGTTCGGTGGGACGTACAGCTTCCAGAAGGGCGCAACCCCGCCCGCTGCGAAGAAGTAAAGCCTCTCTCGATGCGCCGCACGGATGCGTCGCGGGTCGGACCTGACAATCAGCCAGCGTTTTCGTTATGACGCCGTTGTCCGCAAGAGCCCCCGTCAAAAGCCTGCGGACAGCGGCGTCGTTTGTTGCGCGGTTGGTCTCTGCAAGGACCGAGAGTGCAAAGCGGGAGAGACGCGAAGACGCGAAAGCGCGAAGGGAGCGCGAACGAAGCGCAGAAAAGCCCATTGAATTTACTTCGCGTTTCCTTCGCGCCTTCGCGCTTTCGCGTTTTCCTGGAAAAGCGCGGAGCTGCGCTCCAGCCGCGAAACGGTGGATGGTGCCGGTTGCAGTGCTTGTGATCGCGACGGGTTGCGCCAAACCCAAGACGCAGCAGTCCCTTCCCCCGACCACGCGGGCGGGCATTTCCCAGACAATCTATCGCGAAGACCTGCTGTCGATCGCGACACCACCCGATGGGTGGGTCGCCGAGCCGATTAAGCAATCCACCAGACACACCCATCAGCTTTGGATCAGCCCCAGTGGCAAGACAGCGTACGGTGTGCTGTACTTCAAACTCCCCTGGCCGCTCGGTCAGGATCTGACACTTCAAGGCTTCCTTAGTCAGATGCGAAAGACCGAGGGGACGGCGACCCTGCTCGAAAAGAAAAATGATCCGAACCTTCCGGGCCTCCGGTTCGTTGCAGAAGGGGGACTGTATCTCGTTCGGGCGAACCTCATCGTCGACAACTGGCACGGCTGGGCCGTCTACGCCGCGACCAAAGTAAAAATGGACGTCGACGAGAATGAGCTTGAAATCGCGAAGCACGCGCGTGAAAGTACACGCGTGGGGTCGAACCTGGCACCGGGCAGCAGCGCCACTCGACCATCGGGAACCACCCAACCCGTCCGCTGATTCATTGTTGCGGCGGCACTTTGTCGATAAGACGAAGTCGGCCGTGGGCAAACATCGGCTGACACTGTTCTAAAACCAACTGGGACACCGCGCTTCACAGTCGTATTCGTGGAGAAGCAATGGCCAAGCGGAAATGGGCCGCGATCGGGCGTTCGGGCAACCTCGCGTTAGTTGTCTTACTCAGCATGCTGGGTCTTGGGTCGGGGTGCCAATCGGGCGCATCGGTCGGGACGCATCGGTTGATTGAGCACCAGGCGATGATCGACTTCGCCGGCCTTAAACCGGTGACGGAGAACAAATCCCTCCGTGTGCAGGCGGCCATCCCCGAGAAGTGGGACACGCTGCCGCTTTACGCGACAGCGCTCTACACCCATCAGCAATGGCGTTCACCCAGCCGTCAGACCGGCGTTGGCGTGGCGTACATCCGCTCACCAATCCCACTGACCACCAACGCGATCCTCTGGTTCGCCAAGAACGAGTACAACAAGAAAAAGACCACCGACGGTCAGCAACTAGGCGAATGGAAAGACGCCACCGGCCGGCACTGGTTCGAGGCCGAGAACGCCAAGTACCACGTTAGAGGATACGTGATAACAAAAGGCTTTGACGCCTGGATCGTCTACTTCGGCTACCGCGTCCCGAGCATCCCCAACGCCGCCGAACTAAACCTCGCCGCCCGCGCTGCAGACAAGGTGCTGCCGACACCACTGGTTGCGCCCCAGGCTCCAGTGACCGCTGAGGCGTCGGCGCGGTAGCAGTGGGGGAGCCACGAAGACACGAAGGGACTAAGAAAACACAAAGAATTGAATTCAAATAAACCACAGAGGACGCAGAGCACACAGAGTGGAAAAGTGAGGGTGGGATAGCGCGATAACGAAGTATTGACGATGCTCTGCTAAAACTCGATGCGATCCATATTCACTGGAGTGTATCGTCTACAGCCTTTACTTCGTGCCCCGTTCGTTCCTTTGTTTCTTCGTGGCTCCCCCTCCCCGCATTATCGAACCCGATCACTCCCTTTCCCTTCCGTAATCGATCGCTATCCTAAGGCGTCTGTAGCAGAGGAAACCGGAGAGTTTGGCAATGATCATTACGCGGAGCCCGCTTCGCATTTCGCTGGGCGGTGGAGGGACGGACCTGCCATCGTATTATCGCAAGCACAGCGGTTTTCTGATCGCAGCGGCGATCGACCGGTACGTTTACATCACCCTGCACCAGACGTTCCAGCAGGAACTGATCATCAAGTATTCCAAGCTTGAGCACGCCAAGAGCGTAGCCGACGTGCAGCACCCGATCGTGCGCGAGGCCCTGCAGGTGGCAGGCATCGATCGACCCCACCTTGAGATCACCAGCATGGCCGACATCCCCTCGGGAACCGGGCTGGGGTCGAGCGGTAGCTTCACGACGGCTTTGCTTAAAGCGCTGCACGCCTACAAGAAGAACATCATCCACCCGCGCGAGCTGGCCGAGCAGGCGTGTGACATTGAAATCAACAAGCTCGGTGAACCGATCGGCAAGCAGGACCAGTACATCGCTGCGTTCGGTGGTATCACCTGCTTCCAGTTCCTGCCCGACGACCGCGTGGAAGCCAAGCCGTTGAACATCGATTCCGAAACGCTCTACAACCTGGAAGACAACCTGCTGCTGTTTTTCACCGGGTTCAGCCGCAGCGCGGGCAGCATCCTCAAAGAGCAGGACCAGAAGAGCAAAGAGGCCGACACCGCGATGACCGACAACCTCCACTTCGTGAAGGAACTCGGTTACCAGTCCAAGGAAGCGCTCGAATCGGGCAATCTCGTCAAGTTCGGCCAGCTGATGAACGTCCACTGGGAGCGCAAAAAACAGCGCAGCGGTGGCATGAGCAACGGCAAAATCGACGAGTGGTACACCCACGCCATGGCCAACGGCGCCGTCGGTGGCAAACTCATCGGCGCCGGGGGTGGAGGCTTCCTGATGTTCTATACCGAAGACAAGACCCGCCTGCGTCACGCCCTGCAATCGACGGGCTTGCGCGAAGTGCGGTTCCGCTTCGACTTCGAGGGGACCAAGACGCTGATCCAGTAAATTCGAATCGAACCGCAGAGACGCCGAGATGTAGAGACGCCGAAAAAAGCAAGACCGATTTGAATCGTTTTCTCTGCGTCTCCGCGTCTCTGCCGTGAATCTCTTCTATTTTATGCCGGTAGCCCCCGACATCTCGACCGTCCCCGTCGCCTTACTCGCCGGCGGGCTTGCCACCCGCTTGCGGCCCATCACGGAAAAGATCCCCAAGGCCCTGGTGGAGCTGGCGGGTCGGCCGTTCATTGACTGGCAGCTCGATTTACTCGCGGAGAATGGAATCCGTCAGGTCGTGATGTGCCTAGGGTATCTCGGTGAAATGGTTCGCGATCATTGCGGTGACGGTTCGTCGCGCGGGATGACGCTCCAGTACAGCTTCGATGGTGAAAAGCTCATGGGCACCGGTGGCGCGATCCTGCGGGCGCGGCCTATGCTCGGTGACGCATTCTGGGTCATGTACGGCGATTCGTACATGGACATCGACTATCCCGCAGTGCTCGCTGCGTTTGATCGATCGAAAGCGCTGGGGCTTATGACCATTCTGCGAAATGGTAACAAGTGGGACACGAGCAACGTCATCTTTCAGGATGGCCAACTGATTCGCTACGACAAGCGCAACCGTGTGCCTGAAATGCAGTATATTGACTATGGTGTCGGACTGTTACGCAGCGCCGTGCTTGATCGTATCCCGGCGGATCGGCCGTTCGACCTAGCGGAACTGTACACGCAACTCGTCGCAGAAAAGCAGATGATCGGTTACGAAGTCACCCAGCGGTTCTACGAGATCGGCACACCCGCCTCGCTCGAAGAGGCGCGGCAGTACTTGCAGACGCGCTAGCGTGTACCACGGGCGGCTCTCCCGTGATTTGGTTTTGGAAAGAAAGACACGGGCGAGCCGCCCGTGGTACGAAAGAGAAATCATGTCCTTTTCCCAATCGTTTCTCGCTGAAGTCACAAAGGTCGTTCAACAGCTCGACGCTGCCAAGATCGACCTGATCGCCGACAAGCTTGCTGCGGTGCGCGAGAAGGGTGGGCGGCTGTTCTTCCTGGGGGTTGGTGGCAGCGCGGGCAACTGCAACCACGCCGTCAACGACTTCCGCAAGATCGCGGGCTTTGAAGCGTACGCCCCGACCGACAACGTCAGTGAACTCACGGCCCGCACGAACGATGAGGGCTGGGAAACCGTCTTCGTCTCGTGGTTGAAGGGCAGCCGGTTGCGCAAAGAAGACGGCGTGTTCATCTTCAGCGTGGGGGGTGGGTCGCTCGAAAAGAACGTCAGCCCCAACCTCGTCAAAGCGTTACAGCACGCCAAGGAAGTCGGCGCAACGATCGTCGGCATCGTCGGTCGCGACGGTGGCTACACCGCCACGGTGAGCGATGCGGTCGTTATCATCCCGACCGTCAATGCCGACCACGTCACCCCTCACAGCGAAGCGTTTCAGGCCGTTGTCTGGCACCTGCTGGTCAGCCACCCGAAGCTAAAGGCAGCGGTGACGAAGTGGGAGTCGACCAAGTAAGTCTTAGGCGTGTTTGCTTGATAATCAGTGAGAATTTGTTTCATTTTCGCCAATTGCGATAATGAAGCGGTCGTTGTTTGATCGAGTAGTTGCTTATCACAAGGGGTTCCCGGGTGCCGATAACTGTTTCCTGTGCGTGTGGCGCGTCGTTCCGCTTGAAAGACGAATTTGCCCGTAAGCGTCTGAAGTGTCCTAAGTGCGCCGGGGTCATCCAGGCGCCGGCGCTACAACCGGTTGCGGTCGCGGCGGGCGTCGATGAATACGACATCGCTGAGACCGCGCCTGCGGCGCCAGCGCGACCGCCATCGCTGAGTTACGCCGCCCCGCGCAGGGGGGCTGATGGCGTCTTCGATCGCGACCGTTTTCTGCTGCGGCAGAAGGTGATGTCGCTGAGCCAGAAGTACACCGTCTCGGACGAACAGAACCAACCGATCGCGTTTGTGGTGCGCCCAACCCACATCCTCAAAACCATGCTAGCGGCGCTGGCGGCGATCGTGGCGCTGATTGTCGCGGGCAGCGCTCTGGGCTTCGGGTTCTACATGCTCGGCGAGCTGCTGGGCGTTAGTGGCGAGACAAAGGAAATCTACATCGCCGTCACGATGATCCTCACGATCATCGTGGCGGTCGTGGCTTGCATCGGTGCAGCGGTGATCGTCTCGCCGTTGCGGCACGTCCTGTTCTATCGAAACGAAGGGGCGACGGACAAACTCATCGACGTCCTGCAGGACAGCAAGTGGCAGGTCATCGTCGCGACCTTCACATTGCGCGACGCCAACGGTGAGGTCCTGGCGATCTTCCGCAAGAACTACCTCCACAACTTCCTGCGGCGGAAGTGGCGCATCCTTGCCCCCGATGGCACGCTCATCTGCCGGGCGATGGAAGATTCGATGATCCTCTCGCTGTTGCGGCGGTTCCTAGGTCCGATGATGGGTCTGCTGCGGACGAACTTCATCATCTGCGCCGGCGACAGTGAAAATGTGATCGGTGAGTTCAATCGCAAGTTCACGATCGTCGACCGCTACGTGCTGGACATGTCCGCCGACCCCGGGCGTTTGCTCGACCGCAGGATCGCGCTGGCGCTGGGCGTGATGCTCGACACGGGCGAACGTCGTTAAACAGGAGTCGTGGGCCGATGTCGACGCCATCGCAGGACCTCTCCGAGCCCGACGACCTCTTGGAGATCTCCACCGAGATGTTCGACGCCACACCCGCCGCCGCTGCGCCACCCACGGCGCCGCTGCGCGTGATTTCACTCGAACCGGCCGACGGTCCGATCGACTTCGAACGCGGCATGAGCATGTGGCCGTGGCTGGCGCTCGTCGTGATCGCGATATGCTTAGCAGTCTTCGGGTGGGAAGTGGCGACCGGCGCGTTGGAATCCGAGGAAGCGATCGTCAACGCAGGTGCCTTGCATCGCGAATCGGTCATGGCGGGGGAAGTGTGGCGCCTGTTCAGCGCCACGATCCTTCACGGCAGCTTTGCCCACCTCTTTGGCAACATGGGAATGCTCTACATCCTCGCGCTCGGCTGTGAGCACGCGTTCGGCAGTTTTAGAATGGCGATGTTGTATCTCTTCAGCGCGCTGACCGGGTCGCTGGCAAGCCTCGCGATGACCGAGGGTCCCAGCGTCGGCGCATCGGGCGCGATCTTCGGTGTCGCTGCGGGGCTGGTGATCTTCCTGTACCGTTTCCGCGACCGGTATTTCATCCGCAACAAGCAGATCGGCGTCGTGCTGCTGATCTGGGCCGCGTGGACGGTCGGCATCGGCTTCCTGTCGCCGGACATCGACAACTGGGCCCACATCGGTGGTTTTGCCGGTGGGGCGATCGCGGGCCTGCTCCTGCCACCGCGACCGCTGGCCAAGCCGGTTGCGTAACGGGTTTTAATGCCGCCAAGTTATCGCATTGCTTTTCCCCGTTTATCCTGCATTCTTGATCCTTATGCAGCGAGCTGTCTTTCTCGATCGAGATGGGGTCATCAACCACTGCTTCGTGCGCGGTGGGGTGCCGCACCCGCCACAGGCGTTGGTCGAGGTGGGCATCGAGGATGGCGCCAGTGAGTCGCTTGCGAAGCTGAAGTCGGCGGGTTACTTGCTGCTCGTCGTCACCAACCAGCCCGATGTCGCGCGTGGAGCCCAAACGCAGGCGATCGTCGAGGCGATTAACAACCAATTGGCCAACGAACTGCCGATCGACGACATCGCCGTGTGTTATCACGACAACGCCGACAATTGCGACTGCCGCAAGCCCAAGCCGGGCATGCTGACCTCGCTTGCCAGAAAGTGGAAGGTCGACTTGCACCACAGTTTCATGATCGGTGACCGCAGCGGTGACATCCACGCCGGTGAGGCCGCGGGCGTTCGCACATTTCTTGTGGATCGGCCGTATAGCAAAGGCGATCAGTGTCGTCCTGACTTTCGCGTGCAGAGCCTCTCGCATGCCGCGGACATCATCCTTACACTGGCGCACGTCAGTCCACCGGATGGACAATCGAAACCCTAGGAGCCCCCGCCCATGGCCAGCAGTGTCGACCAGTTGACCGTAAAGATCTTCGCCGACGGCGCCGACAAGGCCGGCATGCTCGAGATGGCCGCCAAACCGCACATCGCGGGCCTGACGACCAACCCGACTTTGATGAACAAGGCCGGCATCAAGGACTACCGCGCGTTCGCCAAGGACATCCTGTCGGTCATCAAGGACAAGCCGATCAGCTTCGAGGTCTTCTGCGACGACTTCCCGACCATGGAGCGCCAGGCCAGGGAGATCGCCGGCTGGGGTTCCAACGTCTACGCAAAAATCCCCGTCACCAACTGCGCGGGTGAACCGGCGTACGGGTTGATCCGCACGCTCGCCAAAGCGAAGGTGAAACAGAACGTGACGGCCTTGATGACGCTCGGCCAGGTGCGCGACGTCAGCAACGCGCTCGGTGATGACGCCCCGTGCAACATCAGCGTCTTCGCCGGCCGCATCGCCGACACCGGTCGCGACCCACTGCCCCTCATGGCCGCCGCCGTCGAGATGATGAAGCCCTACCCCAACCAGGAACTCATCTGGGCCAGCCCGCGCGAGCTGCTCAACATCTTCCAGGCCGACGACATCGGTTGTCACATCATCACGGTGACCAACGACGTGCTGAAAAAGCTGTCGCTGGTGGGTAAGGACTTGAACCAGTACTCGCTCGAAACCGTCAAAATGTTCTACGCCGACGCCACCGCGGCGGGGTTTGAGATTTAATCTCCACTGTGGCGTGGGCATTTTGCCCATGCGTGTGAAAAGAACGTGATGGTAGCCCACCACGCGAGCGCCGTTGACTGAAATGGACGTCACACGGGATTCGCCAGTCAGTTGCTTTTAGAACTCAAACGCCGTTCGGGCCATCACCATCGGGCGGTTCTGACCAATGTTTAGCAAGAACCCTGCGGCGATGAAGCTGCTGAGCAGGGACGAGCCGCCGTAACTCACGAATGGCAGTGTAATGCCGGTGACGGGGAAAATGCCGGTCGCGACAGCGAGGTTCAGGAAGGTCTGACCGGCGAGCATCGTGACGATGCCGAGCGCGACAAGCTTGCCGAACGGTTCTCGCGTCGAGGCGCTGATCTCAACTCCGGCAGTGAACAGCACGATGTACGCAGCCAGCACCACGGCGCTGCCGAAGAAGCCGAACTGTTCACCGATGATCGCGAAGATCATGTCGTTGTGCGCCTCGGGCACGCCCTGACCGACGGGGATCTCGCCAAACCCTTTACCGACCAACCCACCCGAGCCCATGGCCATCTTGGCGCGGTCCTGCTGGAAGCCCGTTTCCTGCAGAGTGCGCGGGTCGTTGCTGAACATCGCGTAGACGCGCGCCCGCTGATACGGCTTGACGAGTTCGGGAAGTTTGTTGAACACCGGTAATTCGGCATGCCCGCTGAACCACGCCAACGGCACCAGCGCAAGGACGATGCCGACGATCGTCAGCAGGTGCATGAACTTCGCGCCGGCGACATACAGCATCGTGAAAAGGCAGGGGATGAATACCAGTGAGGTGCCGAGGTCGGGTTGCTTGAGAATCAACGCCAACGGCACGCCAGCGATCGCGAAGGGAGCAATCAAACCCGGGATCGTCCGGTAGTTGCTGCGGAAGCGCAGGTATCGGGCCATGACCAGGATGAAGCTGATCTTCATCAGCTCGGCTGGCTGCACGCTGAACGAGCCGAAGTTGATCCAGTTGTAGGCGCCCTTCACGTTGTGCACGAGGGGTAACGGGTCCTTCCCACCGATGGCGGCGCCGACGACGGTGTAGAGGACGAGCAGGATGCTGAGGCCGTAAAAAATCCATGCGAACCGGCCGAGGATCTGGTAGTTGATGGCCTGCACCGCAGCCATCGTGGCGACACCGATGCAGATAAAGAGCATCTGCTTGCGACCGTCGTCCGGATCGTGCGCCGAGATGGAGATGGTCCCCATCGCAACCAAAACCGCCACCGCCGCCAGCACGGGCCAGTTGGTCGCGATGGCGAGTTGTTTCCAGAGGCGGTTCAAAGGTGTTAGTTGTTAATGGTTAATTGTTAATTGGAGAGCAGATTTTGCAGGCTGAAGATCGGTCCGTAGCATAAAGCTCAATCAATCAACCATTAACAACTAACCAGTAACAATTAACGTTCCCCAAACCAATCTACCGCGATCGCCTTGCCCGACTTGCTATAGATGACCGGGATCTGCTGACCGACGTCGACCGGGATCGGCGTGCGCGGGTAGTAGACGCTGTAGAGGCGGTTGTCACCGGTGCTGTCGATGGCGCAGCGGACCAGTCGACTGGACGGGGCAAGTGCGGTCTGGCGAACGTCCTCGACGGTCGCGGTGGCAGTGGCACCGGTTTCGTACAGACGCAGGACACGCCGACGGCCGAAAAGGCCACCGGCGAGGGCAAGCAGCGCTAACGCCACCAAGGTCCACACAGCGACAAACGCAGCGCCGAACGAGGTGGCCTTCTCCCGCGCAGTCCAGTGCGTTGCCGGGTCGGCTGGGTCGACGTGAAGCGTGACCCGTTCACCGACTTCGAGGGGTTTGATCCGACCCGCGAGAATGCCCTCAACGCGATACTCCTGGTCGTTGAGCTGAAAAGTGAGATTCGCGGGGAGGTTGGGTTCGAACCTGGCGCGTGGCGCGGTAATGCGACCGACGGAATCGATCGTCGCCTGGACGGGGGTCCCCTCGGTCAGCAGGCGATTCTCGGCACGCCACGCAATGTATTGCGTGACACAGAAGTACGCAGCGACGAGCATCGTCGCCAAGAAGACCAGCCACCACCCGCGGACGCGTGGCTCAATCGTGGCGCGGCGGCGCACGTGCGGTGTGATCGGGCGAGAGGGGGAAGCAGGAAGTGCCATAGGATCAATTTCTCGCTCCTCTCCCATGTACTCATGAAGAGGGGCAGGATAGGTCATCGACCAACGACTTCGTACAACAGCGAATCCGACGACGGTGCTGCCAGGCCCACACTGCCGTCGTCACGGGGAAGGTAACCGTGTTTGACGCATGCCTCAAGCATGCCCGTGGCGATCGGTGCCGCGGCTATACCACCGGAGCCACCGTATTCGACGAAGACGCAGAACGCGATGCGCGGGTTGTCCGCCGGCGCGAAGCCGATGTACCAGGCGTGTGCCAGCTCGTCGTAGTTGCGCCCACTGCCGCGATACCAGACCATGCCTTTGGGGTTTGCGGCCGTGAGGGGTTCGAAATAGGTCCTGCGGATGCGGTTGTTTTCGTCGCGAAGAGGTTTGTGTGTGGTCGGGTCGCGCTGCACGGCGCTGAACTTGGCAGCCTGGGCGGTGCCGGTCTTGCCGGCGATCGTCGCGCGGTTTTTCAGGATCGGACTGTTCCGCACGAGGATGATGCCCGTCCCCGCTGCACTATTGACGACGCGCACCATGCCGGCCTTGGCCTCGGCGAGGCCCTCGGGGGACAGGCGCAGATCAACGGTGTCCTGACCCAAGTTCGACGGTTCAAACGGCAACGCCGGGTCGGGCGCGAACAGGCGCGGTCGCTTCCAGATGCCCTTGCGCGCGATCGTCGCGGCGACGTTGGCCATCTGAATCGGTGTAGCCGCAACCTGACCCTGACCGATGCCGGCAAAAAGGGTCGTCGTGCGCTTCTGCGCATCGGTCGCGTCCTTCAATCGTGGCAAACGACCGCGCGACTCGGTGATGCCTAGGCCGGTCTCGCGCCCGAGGCCCCACTGGTCGTACCAATAGCAGAGGGCGTCCATTCCAAGGCGGTCGGCGCTCATCTCGAAAAAGATGTTGCAGCTTCGCTCTAAACCGTCGGAATAGGTTAGGAATCCGTCGGCGTTGCCGTGATGTCCCTTGTGTGGAAAGGGAATCTGGTGATGAGCGACGGGAAACGGCGCGCCGGTCGCCTCGTCGAGACGGTTGCCGAACTTGCTGGCCGTCCAGCAGCGGCCATTGCTTTGTTTCCTCCCACCGATGTGGAGGTAACCGTCACACTCGATGCCCTCATGTACACCAAGCTTGCCCGCGGTGATCGCGGACAGGCCAACGAGGGTTTTGACGGTCGACCCAGGCTCCAGCGCCAACTGCGTAGCGCGATTGAGCAGTGGACGATTGATCTCGTCGAGTGCCATCTGGCCGTAGGTTTCTTCGAGCGTGTTGGGGTCGAAGCCGGGGTTGGACGCCATCACACGCACCTGGCCGGTCGGCACGTCGATCACGATCGCGGCACCATACATCTCGGTGGTCGTGAGTTTTTCATTGAAGTCCTTGATCGGCACATGCTTGAACAACGCTTCGACATCCCGCTGCAGGTCCATATCGATCGAGAGCCGCACGTCCTGCCCGCGTTGGGCGGGGTCGCTGCTGATGACAGTATCGTCACCAAGCTTTCGCTCGATCTGCCCACGCCGGCCGCGCAGTGCGGGCTCGGCGAGCTTTTCGATGCCGGTACGGCCGATGAGGTCATTGGGAAAGTATTGTCGAAGGTCGTCCCCTTTTTTCCTGGCGTTTGGATCTTTTTCCAGATCGTCACGGTCGACGCGCGATAACCGTCCGAGCATGTGAGCGGCGACCGGGCCAAACGGGTAATACCGGTTCGTGCTGGGACGCAAGGCAAGTCCCGGATATTGCTCGACGTCGCGCCCCAGGTCCGCAGCGACGGCAGGGGCGATCGCGCGGAGGACGACGTGCGCTTCCTGCTGCTCGGCGACGGTGATGATGAACTTGTCGACCTCGGGCGTAGTTCCGGACGCATCGAGCAGCCAGCGCTCCCAGACGGTGGCGTCTTCGTCGCCTTGGGCGTGTTCCTTTACAGCGTTTTCGTAATTGCGATACCAGAGGTACCGCCGGCGCATTTCAACGCGGGCGATGATCGCCTGACGGACGTCGTCGATGCGCGCAATCGCCTGTTCGCGCGTCTCGTCCTTGAGTTGCGAGACCTCGGCGAGCCGTTCCCACATCGCGTCGATGTCGACACCGATCTGTTCCACCTCGTCGGCGATCATCTTGTTGCGTTCCACCAGTGGCGCTTTGCGGTAAGCATCGCCCAGCCGCGTACGCAGGCGGTCAATCGCCTTGCCTTGGACCCATTTCGGCTCGGCCGGTTGCAGGACAGCGCGATAATCCACGCACGCATCGGTGCTCGCGACGTCGGCAGCGACCACTTTGCCCATGTAGTCGACGATGCGCCCACGAACCGTCTCGATCGACTGCGGCCGACGCATCGCGTCGTCGGCGCGCTGGGTCCATGCCTTCTTCATCACAATCTGCAGATGCACCGCACGCAACAGTAGGATGCCCGTCGCCACGAACAGCAGCAAAAGGATCACTTTCAGTCGTCGTTCAAACATAGAGAGCGTCCTTGCTCAATGCGGTAAGAATGAAAATGAAGAACGAAAGATGAAAAGGCGAACTCCGCTCATCCTTCAACTTTCTTTTTAGTCCTTACGGTAAAAGCCCCGGTGGCAGGCCCATATCCCCGGCGACCCGTTGCATCTGGTCTTTCATGTTCTGCGTCGCGCGGGTCTGGGCGGCCCGCACTGCTGCTACGATGGCGTCCTCGAGGAGTTCGGTGTCGTTGACGTCAAACTTCGTCTTCTCGATCTTGATCGAGATCAACTCCAGCTTCCCGTTCACCGTCGCCCGCGCGATGCCGGCAGCGTCGGCGGTAATCTGCTTCTTCTCAAGTTCTGCCTGGACCTCTTCCATCCTGGCCTTCATTTCCTGGGCCTTCTGCATCATTTCGGCAATGTTGAACATGGTTTGATGTTAGTTGTTAATCGTTAATTGTTAATTGGTGGGAAGTGACTGGCCTCCCGTATTTCCCAATTAACCATTAACCACTAACAATTAACCCTCCTCAATTTTGACAATCTCTCCACCCAACTCATCGATGATCGCCTTCACCAGCGGCTCATCGCGATACGCGGCGTCTTTCATCTCCTGCGTCAAACGAACGGTTGGCACCTCGGGCATGGACTGCGGGGCGATCGGTGCTGGGCGCCCCGCGGCGGCCGGTCGAAATGCAGTGGGGGGGGGTGACCCGTTAGCCTTCACTGCCGGTGGGAGCGCGTCGGCCATCCCCTCGTCGATCTCGAAGCGGACGCCCGTCTCCTGCTTCATCACCTGGGTGAATGCCTTGGCGACCGCTTCACGCTTGCCGTTACGGTCGAGGAGCTTGAGCAGGAAGTCTTTCCCACTGGGGAATTTCACAACCGCAACGTTGTCGTCAATGCGCGAGAGACCCCCTTGGCTAACGATGCCATAGAGGCCCTGGCTGTGCTGATCGAGCATCGTCAGCAACGCCTGCCACTTAGCGGGAAGGTCGGACGGGTCGACCGGTTCGACGTTGGATAACTCATTCGCCGCCTGCCGTTGTGAGGACAGGTCGAACGCAGGCTTTTTCTGCGACATGATTGTCGACAGGGACTGGGTCGGTCCGTCCCACACCCGCCCGACGGAGGGCAGGCTGTCGTCGTCACCAAGGTCGATCGCATTGAGGTCGACCGCGGGTGATTCGTCCGCAGCGGGTTGGGGTTTGGGCGCTTCGACCGGCACCGGTTGCGGCGCGACGAAAGCTTGTTTCACAACTTGGCGAGCGACGACCGGCGCTACCGGTTCAACGGGCTTTTTTTTTTGCGATGCGGACGTCGAGGAAACACCGTTGCCCGCAATCAATCCGTCGATACTCGCGAACTGCTCGGCCAGCGCGATGCGCACCAGCGTCGCGTCGAGCAAGGCCCGGCCGGCCTGCGTCGTCCGCAGTGTTCGGCGAAGCTCTTCCAGCACCGCAATGTTCTGCGACAACGCGATCGCGTCGAACTTTTCCGCCTGGACGACAAGGTCCTTCAATGGCAGGCCCGGCACTTGCACCAGATCCGAGTCGGCCCCGCACGTTGCTAGAATCAGCAGGTTACGCAAGTGGTCGATGAGCGCCGCGATGAGCGAGTCGGGGGACAGGCCACCGGTGACGATCGAATCGGCCTGTTTCAACGTCGCCTTGGTGTCGCCGTTGCCGATTGCGTCAGCGAGGTCGAACAGCAACTGTGTTTTGGGCAGGCCAAGCAGTTGCTCGATCATCTCCGCAGTGACTTTGGTTTCACCGAGGCTCAGCAACCGGTCGAGCAACGACAGCGAATCGCGCATCGACCCGGCACCGGCCTTGGCAACGAGCAGGACGGCGTCTTCGTCGATCGCGACCTTTTCCTTGCTGCAGATGTCCTTCAGGTGACCCGCGATCTCGCGCGTCGGGATGTTGCGGAAATCGTACCGCTGGCAGCGAGACAAGATCGTCGCGAGCACCTTTTCGGGCTCGGTCGTCGCCAGGATGAACTTGACGTGGGCCGGTGGTTCTTCGAGCACCTTCAGCAGGGCGTTGAAAGCGTCCTTCGTCATCGCGTGGACTTCGTCGATAATGTAAACCTTGAACCGCGAGCGCGCGGGGCTGAACCGCGCGTTTTCGATGATCTTGCGGACCTCGTCGATCCCGCGATTGCTGGCGGCGTCGATTTCGTAGACGTCGATGTCGTCACCGCGCGCGATCGCCTTGCACGACTCGCATTGGCTGCAGGGTGTAACGGTCGGCTTGTCGCTGGACTCACAGTTAAGGCACTTGGCGAGGATGCGCGCGGTCGATGTTTTCCCCGTCCCGCGTGTGCCGCAAAACAAAAACGCATGAGCGATGCGGCCACTTTCGATGGCCCGCTTGAGCGTGCGCGCAACGTGTTCCTGACCGATCAGGTCATCAAACGTGTTCGAGCGATAGCGGCGAGCGAGAACGGTGTACGACATAGAAGAGTGGCCCAGTCCGGGGATGGTATCAGCCGACGACCGATGGGCAAGCGAGCGGGCATTCAGGATCCGAATCGGGGGGGGCCGAACCGCCTGTTTCAACCAAAATTGATGGTTGTGCACCAACTGTCCACGCCAAAACACGGTTCAATTCCAACCTCGTCTTTATAACCTCACCGTTCCCGGGGCATGTGTCTAACTCGTCGCGAAAGGAACAACAAAGGATGCCTATGCGAAATTACAAGATTCACGCTCTCTACACCGTCGCTGCCACCGTGGCCGTCGCGGTACTGGCAGGATGTGTGTCCGGGACGTCGGAATACAAAGAGACCGGGACGTACGTCTCCCCCGCCACACTGCGGCAGATTGATCCGGGCGCAACGACCGGCGAATGGGTGCTCGGCGTGCTTGGGGAACCGACCGAACGGGTTGAGGTCGGCAAGGGTGAAGAGATCTGGAAGTACCTCTTTACCGAAAGCCGCAACCGCAAGGGTCAGGTTCTGTTCGTCACGGGTGCCGACACCAGTGAGGCGAGCAGGTCGGTATTCTTTGAAGTCAAGGACGGCAAAGTCACGCGCAAGTGGCAAGGGTAAAGGGGTTGGGTGGCGATCAGAGGGTTGCCACGAAGACCTGTTGAAGATCGATAGCACAAAGCCGCACACGGGTGGCTCCGGAAGGGCCACCTGTGGGCGTTTTTGGGGATGCGAAAAGGGAGCGGGGCATCCTCCATAGACTTGTAGTAGGATTTGGCGTAAAATGAGATCGGTAAGATTGACGACCGAGTCTGTTCGGTACGAGGCTTTAGTTCCCGTCCCACTTCACTCTCTCGCCCACCATACCATCGGGGCCGCGTGGCCCCCGTTCGGAATGCACTCTCATTGCTAGTGAGGGATGCAAAAGGCCCACTTGGAGATCATAGTCATGGGCAGCAAGCTTTATGTCGGAAACCTGAGCTATAACGTAACGAGCTCGGACCTGGAACAGTTATTCGCCTCGCACGGCACGGTGTCTTCGGCCGAGGTGATCTCGGACCGTGATACGGGCCGCAGCAAGGGATTCGGATTCGTGCAGATGGGCAGTGACGATGAGGCGCAAGCCGCTATCGCCGCGATGAACGGCCAGGAGCATGATGGCCGCGCCCTGACGGTCAACGAAGCCAAGCCCCGTGAAGATCGCCCGCGTTCGGGTGGCTTCGGTGGTGGCGGTGGTGGTGGAGGCCGCAGTGGGGGTGGTGGTGGCTACGGTGGTGGAGGTGGTGGCCGCAGCAGTGGTGGTGGCGGTGGTGGTGGCCGTGGTGGCTACGGTGGTGGTGGTGGTGGTGGCCGCAGTGGTGGTGGTGGTGGTGGTGGTAACCGTTACTAAGCCTGCACTTACTTAGATAATTACCCGTAGCGGCTGCGAAAGCAGCCGTTGCGGCTTGAGGCCCTGACCCATTTTGACGTACCCCGGTTCGGGCCCGACCAGTCCTGATATCGCAGCGCAGCCTGTGACCTCTCTGTGGTCACTTCCAAGCGCCTGGAGAAACTATGCCAACCAAAGCGGCTCGGGCATCATCATCTACTGAATCCAAGTCCCCGTTCGACGAGGTTCTCGCACGTGCTGGTACTCGCGATCGGTACAATGTCGAAAAACATCTGACCGTCTGCGACGGGGACGCCACCAACGCCCGTGGTGACCTCTGGCGCCGGTTGATCGCCAAGCTCGGCACGCTCGCTCCTCTGCCGCTGACTACGGTTGGCCCGAACATTGCGCTGTTTCAGCGTCCCGACGGGAAGTACCGCATGCAGGTCTTCGCGATCGAAGACGCTGCCAACGGCCTGGTCTACGTCTACCTGCCCGACGTCATCGAATTGGCAATCAAGAGTAAACTATTGAAGCAAGCTGGTGACGGGTACACCATTCCCGGTGGTGGGACGAGCCCGCTCCCATTGACGTTGATCGATTCGACAACCATCGCCGACCCACCGGCCCATGTGAAGCATCTGATCGGTTGGAAGCGCAAAGCGCTGCGAATTGCGCTCGATGCGAGCGAACCACAGGGTCCGCGCGTCGATTCGACCGAGGCGCTCTGCGAGCTCGCTGCGGTCGTGTGGGCTCCTGCGGCTGCAAAGTAATGCGCCCTTAGCGCATTTCAGTGACGCTCGACTTATTCTTTACCCCCTTTTTCTGATGCGCTCGGTTGTTTCGGCGCTTGGGTACTGCGTATATTCATACCGCTTGGCCTGTTTGGCCGACTGAAGAAGGACATTGCCATGATTCAGACGACTTCTACTGTACAAGACCCTCGTGACATGCCCGATCATGACCATGATCATGACGATCATGATCTGGACCTTCAGCCCGTTTCGATGGGCACCCAAATCGCTAGCCTGGCTGCGGTCATTGTCCCGTTCGTCGGGTTTGCCGGTGCGATTGCGCTGCTTTGGGGCTGGGGCTTTAACCTGCTGCACGGCAGTTTGATGATGGGCATGTACCTGATCACCGCGATCGGGATCACGGTCGGTTACCATCGTTACTTCACGCATCGATCGTTCCAGACGCCCCGATTTATGCAGGCTTTGCTCGCGATGTGGGGCGCGATGGCGCTCGAAGGCCCGGTCGTCAAGTGGGTCGCGATGCACCGCTGTCACCATCAGCACAGCGACCGCGACGGTGACCCGCATTCCCCTCACGACCACGATGACCACAGCGTCATGGGTGTTCTAAAAGGCTTCTGGCATGCCCACGTCGGCTGGGTTTTCCAAGGCGACCCCAAGGACATCTACCGCTACGTCCCCGATCTCTCCAGTGACCGCATGCTGATGATCATCAGCAAGCTCTGGATTGTCTGGGTCATCCTCGGTTTGCTGATCCCAACCGTGCTCGGTGGATTGCTGACCATGTCCTGGAGCGGCGCGCTACTCGGCTTCCTGTGGGGTGGTTTGGCCCGCATCTTCCTCGTTCACCACGTGACGTGGAGCGTCAACTCGGTCTGCCACATCTGGGGCACCCGCCCGTTCCGCAGTCACGACCACAGCCGCAACAACTTCCTCTTCGGCATCCTTGCAATGGGTGAAGGCTGACACAACAACCACCACGCCTTCCCAACCTCGGCCAAGCACGGCCTGCGCTGGTGGGAATTCGACGCCAGCTATTGCATCATCAAGGCGATGTCCTGGGTGGGCCTGGCGTGGGACGTGAAGGTTCCGAACAAAGAACGTCTTGCAGGCAAGATGAACGTCGCGATGTAGTGTCGGCACGGCGGCGAACTAGACCAATCAACGACTCAAAACCATCGGCGTGCCCACGCAAGTGAGCACGCCGAACGTCGTTTCACGGCTCAATGATTTTGAGCGCCCCGCCGTTTCATCAAATGGATGGCTCACAATTCTGTTGAGATCAAGTTTGATAGACGCCAAGGACGCCAAGGACGCCAAGGACGCCACGAACGGCAAGGCGTCAACAGCAACGCCCGACCTGCACCACGGTGTCCTCTTGGCGTTTCTGAACCTGGCGTTCTTGGCGTCTTGGCGTTCATCCGCATTCGAGATCGTCGCGTGCCCCCGACCCCGACGTGATTGGCTCTCGCCTTTGTGAGCCAAAGCCCTTCACAATTCCTACCACCACTTGGTCCCAGTGAGCGCGCGTCCGTTTTGCACGTAACCATTATCGGCAACACAGGTAGACGCATTTTTATTTGCATCGTCTTTGGGCTTAGCTTAGACTCCGCGCCGGTCGGTTGCCGTGCGCCGGTGTAAGGTGTGTGACAGCGCGATCGCCAGAGAGCCGTGGACTGTCACCGGTGATTTGGGTTCGGTCAGTCGGAGTGGTCTGAGTGCTGGCGCGGGTGAGGCGGAGCCGAAACACCCCTGCGGGCGCGATGACCAGCAAGTACGTGCGAGTACCTGGCGCATCGAGACGATCGGCAGTCCTGCCAGAAAAATAGTTCAACCAGTGACATCATCGTTCCTCGTTGCCTTGGCGCGTACCGTTACAAACTTTCGCGCAAGCCACGTGGCACGGTAAAGATGCATTGCTGGATCGCCGGTGTCCCTGCCGATAACGGACGGACCCGTAGTGCTGAAAAGGGTTGTCGACCACCGAGGGGTCGACACCGTCTCGAGGCCCGACTGAGGTAGCGGTGGTGTTAGCGTAAGCGGACGAGTGGATACTCGGCAGAACAACACAGATTGTCGCACCACTGAGTAAGAGTGCAGTAACGCGTTCACGCATCAGGGTTTTTCAACTTTGCAACAACTGCGCATGCCCCGACGAATCGCTCAGGACCGACGCCGACCTGCTTGCCGCCAATGCGGTGAGTGGATGGTAGGGGTTGTGGGCGACGCGTTTACGTCGTGACGCGCGTCTCGATCGTGGGACACGCGACGCGTGCGTGTCTCTTGTGACGATCGGCCGTGCAGCGCAAGTCCTGCCCGTTCGCGATGGCACGCGAACGGAGCCGTGGCCAACGAAGCGATGCCGCTTCCCGGCCCCAATGGAGGAACGTCGTGTTCCACGAGCACCCGTCGTCGTCGTCTTCCCTCCCGTGTTCCTCCAACAAGAAGCCCAAGGCGGATTCGCCTCAGGCCAGCGAACGGGGTCGCCGGCTGATGATGCTGGGCCTGGCCGTCGCGATGGCGACACCGGTCGTGGCGCGTCGCGCCGCCGGTCTCCACGCCGCCGCGCCCACCGAGGGTGCTGCCGACAAGACGGTCGACCCGCGTGCTGAGACTTCGGTGATCGCGCCGACCGAGACGCGTGTACCAACGATCGGCACCGTCCTGCAAGCCGCCGCCGCCAGTGATGCCGATCTGCTCAAGCAAGGTCAGGACGCGTACAACAGCGGTGACTATGAAGGCGCCCAGGCGGCCCTGACACAGGTCAACGCCAGCAGCCTGTCCGATCGCGACCGTCGCTCACTGACCGACCTGCTCGGCAAGTCCGAGTCAGCCGCCAACGAGCGCAAGGCCGCCCGCGCGCAGTTTGAAATGGGCCAAGCGGCGTTGGCCGAGGGCAAGAAGGACGAAGCGGTCACGCATTACCAGTCCGCCATTGACAACAAATTTGCCGACGAGGGCACCAAGGCCAAGAGCCTTGAGCAACTCGAGCTGGCCAAGGCCGGTGGGGCAGCCACACCGGGCGCGGCGCCTGTGGCCTCGGAAGCCGGGGTTGCTGAAGCCGCGCCCGCCGGTCCGACCGCCAAGCAGTCGTACGATGCGGGTGTTCGTCAATACAAGGCCGGTGAACTGGCTGCCGCCCGGGACAGCTTTATGATGGCCCAGGACGGCAAGTACAAGCCGGGCCTGTTCCAGGACAGCCCCGCGAAGTACATCCAGCGGATCGAAACCCAACTGGCTGCCGCCCCGGCACCGATTGCCCCGGCCGGTGAGTCGACCGAGCCCGCGCCGGCCCCCGCGCCCGTCACTGAAGCCGCTCCCGTTGCCGCCCCCGTGGAAGAAGCAATCACCGCAGAGCCTGCGGCACCGTCGATGTCGGCGCGTCAGCACTACAATGTCGCCGTCAAGCAGTACAAGAGTGGTGACTGGCAGAGCGCCCGTGAGAACTTTAACGCTGCCATGGTCGGTGGTTACCGTGCGGGCCTGTTTCAGGATTCACCCCAGCGTTACCTGAGCCGGATGGACAGGAAAGAGAACACCGACGCTGCCAAGAACGAGCAGGCGCTGGCCCGTGCCGCCGCCGCGGAGGACCAACTTCGTCGCGACGAAGCCGCCGCCGCCGCCGCGTCTGCCGAAGCCGCTGCCCGTGCTCAGGCGAACGTTGACGACAGCGCAACGGCCCAGCCAGCGCCCATCGCCACGGGTGACCCCGCCCCGGTGCAAATCGCCGAGACGACGGCTCCGAGCGTCGGCACCGTTGCCCAGATCGAACCGGCCCCCGCGACCACCGCTGCCCCGGCCGCGCCGACGGCGAGCGACATCGTCGGGCAAGCCAACGAAGCCGTTGCCAGCAGCAACTACGAACAGGCTTTGTCCCTCTTCGACCGCGCTCTGGCGCTCGATCCGAACAACACCGATGCCCAGGAAGGGCGTCGCCGTATGCAGGAAGTTACCGGCCGCGCCCCCGCAGCCGGTGGGGGTGGACTGCTTCAGCGTGAACGGGCCGCGATCGAAGCCCGTCAAGCCGCAATTCAGTACAACTTCGACGACTCAATCGCCGACGCCAACCGTTCGATCACCGGTGGTGATTTCGCCACCGCCCGTCGGGCGGTCGAACGCGCCCGAGTCGCCCGTGCAACGGGTCAGGACGTCTTCAGTCGTGAAACCCTCGCCGGTCTGGACGCTCAGATCGCCAACACGCAAAGCTCACTTGAAGTGGCTGCCGATTCCGCTTCCCGGCGGGAAGGGGATCTTGCCCGTCGAGACGCCATCGAACGTGAACGGCAGCGCACCGCGGTTGCGACGCGCGAAAAGGAAAGCACGATCCGCAGCCTGATCGACCAGACGCAGGCCGCCATCCGTGACGGTCGCTACGAAGCGGCCCAGTCCCTGCTGGCTCAGATCCTCGTGCTCGATCCCCGCAACGACTATGCAATCGGTGTCCGGCCGTTCGTTGAAGATCAGGCCAACTTCCAGGATCAGCGCAAGAGCCGTGAAGACTTTCATCGGCAGACGACGCTCGTTCTGAACCGTGCCGAAGAAGCGAAGATTCCTTACGACGACATCATCCGTTATCCGGAAAATTGGCCTGACCTCGCTGCGACGCGTGACCGCACGGTGGCAATCGAGCGGGGTGTGCAACAGGAAGACGCCGCCGTCCAGGCCCAGCTCGACAAGCGCTTGCCCGAACTGCGTTTCGATGCGGTCGGCTTCAGCGACGTCGTGGACTTCCTTCGTGACGTCAGTGGTGCCAACATCTTCGTCAACTGGCGCGCCCTCGAAGCCGCCGGCATCGACCGCAACGCCCCGGTGACGGCCCGTCTGCGCGACGTGCCGTTCCGCAAGGCTCTGACGATCATCCTGCAGGACGTCGGTGGTGGTAATGTCAAGCTTTCGTACACGATCGACGAAGGTGTCATCACGATCAGCACCGCTGACGAACTGGCGACCAACACGACGACCCAAACCTACGACATTCGCGATTTGATTATCAACGTCCCGGACTTCGCCAACGCCCCGACCTTCGACCTCAGCACTAGCAACTCTGGTGGCGGCGGTGGTGGGGGCGGTGGTGGTGGGGGTGGTGGGGGTGGCGGGGGTGGGGGTGGCTTGTTCGGTGACAGCAGCGATGGTGGAGACGAGGATAGTCAAGGCCCGACCCGCGAAGAGCTGGTCGAGCAGATCACGACGCTCATCCAGGCCAACGTCTCCAGCGACACCTGGCAGATCAACGGTGGCACCGTCGGCACGCTCAGCGAACTGAACGGTACCCTGATCGTCACCCAGACTCCTGAAAACCAGGACAAGGTCGCAGCCCTGCTTGAAAAGCTTCGTGAACAACGGGCTATTCAGGTCACGGTCGAGACCCGCTTCCTGACTGTCCAACGAAACTTCCTGGAAGACATCGGGCTCGATTTTGACTTCACGTTCAACACCGACGGCGCTGTCGATGACGACCTGACCCCGGTCGGTGTCAGTAACAGTACCGCCGACTTCACGGTCGGACCACAGACCGGCGTTCCAGGCACCATCGGCACGACCGCAACCGGCTTAAGGATCTCCAACCCCGTCACTGGCGGTGGACCCGTAGCGTTCACGTTCCTCGACGACTTCCAGGTCAACTTCCTGATCCGTGCCACGCAGGCCGCCCAGACGTCGACCAGCCTGACGGCCCCGCGCATCACGCTGTTCAACGGTCAGCGCGCCTATGTCGTCGTGTCGACCCAGCGGGCCTACGTCAGCGACCTTACGCCGACCGTTGCCCAGAACTCGGTCGCATTCGACCCGGAAATCAGCACCGTCGAAAGCGGTGTGAAGCTCGACGTGCAAGCGACCGTCTCGTCCGACCGCAAGTACGTAACGCTCACGCTTCGCCCGGAACTGTCGACGCTCGTCAACTTGTTCCAGTTCGCGTTCGCCCAGCAGAGCAGCGCCCCGACGGGTGGCACGACCGACGGGACTGGCACCATTGTTGGCGGCTCCTCGGCCGGCACCGGCTTCGTCCAGCAGCCGGAAATTCAGCGGACGCGCATCGAAACCACCGTCAGCGTCCCCGATGGTGGCACACTCCTCCTCGGTGGCCAGACGTTGGCCGGTGAGATCGAACGTGAGGCGGGCGTGCCCGTCCTCTCCAAAATCCCGTTCCTCAAGCGGCTGTTCACCAACCGCTCGATGGCCAAGGACGAACAGATCCTGCTGATCCTCGTCAAGCCGACGATCATCATCCAACGCGAAGTCGAAGACCGGCAGTTCCCACTGCTCTCCAGCCGCGTCTCGGGTGGCTGATTGAATCGGTGATGGTTAATTAAATGCAAACGGGCCGCGACAAACGTCGCGACCCGTTTGCGTTTTGGGCCGCGGACAATAGTGGGGACGACGGTCCGGCCCCTCTCCGCTGTGCTTACGGGAGAGGCGGGGTGAGGGTGAATTGAAGCTGCAAATAGACCCGGAAAATACGAACGACTACTCCCGCGGGCACTCACGTGCCTTCGTGGTTTCCCTAACTTCCGTGTTGAAAAGCTCTACTTTCGCCCTGTCCCCAGACCTGTTGTCGTCAGATACCGGTAGCTCTCGCGCACGGCTTCCATCACGTTCTCGTTGCCGCGGACGTAGTGGTCCAGCTCGACGATTCCCCACTTCGTCACCCCTGGGTCGGTAGCGGCCAGGACAGCCGGCAAATCCATCTTCCCTTGACCGCAGGCGGTGTGGGGTTGGTCTTTGATCAGTGGGCCGTCCTTCACATGAACGAGCGGCGTTTTGGCGGCGTATTTGCCGACGAGCGCGGGGACGTCGACCTGACCGAAGTTACTGGCCCAGTAGAGGTCGATCTCGGCGAAAAGGGTGGGGGCGTGGTCGAAAAGGATGTCCCAACCGTAGCGACCGTCGACGTGCGTCTGGAATTCCCACCAGTGGTTGTGATAGCACATCCGCAACCCATGCGGGGCAAGCAGTTTTGCCGCCGATTCGTACTTCTCGGCCGTGCGCAGGATCGTATCTTTCGTTGCGAACTCACTTTCACCGACGCACGCGACGAAGTCCTTAAACCCGCATTCCCCTGCGATGTCGACGAGCTGCCCGACGTTGTCCTTGGTCGGCATCGCCCACCAACTGGAGAACCGCAGGCCTGACTCTTTGTAAAGCTTGCGCGTCTCGTCGGTCAGCTTGTCGCCACCCCCCTCGGTCGCGACATACCCGATCTCAGCAATCTCCCGAATAACCCGCTCGCGGTCGGCGGGCGTCTTGGTGAGTTCACGAACGGTGTAAAGCTGGATGGAGATAGGGAGGGGCATAAGGATAACTCAGAAAGTGACATTCGGACTGCAGAATGATATCGCCGTGGGCCAGTTCGGTCATTCCGCATTTCGAACTCCGAATTCCCACTTTTCGCTATCCCGCGCTGTCTTCGTCGCCACCGATGACCTTGGGGACCTTGAAGAACGGTCCATCCGTATCCGGCGCGTTTTGCAGGACTTTTTCCAGTGGCAGCGACGGGGTGACGACATCTTCGCGGAAGACGTTTGAAAGTGGCAGCGCGTGGGCCATCGGTTCGACGCCGTTGACATCGGCTTTGCCGATCTGGGCGACGTATTCGAGGATGCCTTCGAGCTGGCCGGTCAGCTTGGTCAGTTTTTCGGGAGGAAGGGCCAACCGGGCGAGCTTGGCGACTTTCGTGACGTCTTCAGTCGTGATCTGGGACATAGACGGGGAAGTGTAAGACAAAACCGCCGGGGCGCAAAGCAGATCGAGGATCGCAAAAGGCGTTTGCCTTCGGCGATCCTCGATTCGTGGTTCGGTCGCGATGTCGGATTGATCGAAGCGGAGCAGGCAGCGCTAAACTGCGGCTTCTTCTGTCTTTTTCCACGTGCGGCGTTGCGGCTTGACGATGACGCCATTGCGCATCGCCTTGACGCTGACCTTCACCCGGACGATGCGTCCGTCGATGACCGCGCGGACTTTCTGAATATTCGGCTTAAACTTGCGGGCGGTAATGCCCGTGATCTTCGTCCCGACACCGCCAAGGTACTTGGCCTTGCCACGGGTGGTGATCTGGTTGCCGAAGGTGGTTTTCTTACCGGTAAATTCGCAAACTCGTGGCATCGCTAAACCTCAGTCTTATCCCGAAAATCGGGCCGCGCATAGTATGGGAACAGGCAGACCGATGCAAGGGGGTGAACGGTTTGTTCCGCGAGGGGCAGGCCTCCGGGTCGCTCGCGAACAATTAAATGGTAGGCGTTAGTGGCGGCAGCGTGCCATTGGTCGCCCGAGTCTCAAATTGCCAACAGCCCGACGGTGTCGAGGAAGACCATGGGGTGTGCTACGGTTAATATTCGTTGTGCCGCTCGGCGACGTCGTGTTCGCCCGAGACATAACGCTCGGATAGAACTGCATAGACAGTATCTAACGACCCATCGTCGTCAGACGATGGTGGTCGCGGCTCGAACTCGACCTCCGTATGCTCCGGCAGATCGACACGCTCGATCGGCTTGAACCCGCCGTTCTCGAAGATGGCTCTGATCGTGGACATGCGGTCATTGTAGCGACCTTCCCAGCTTGCGTGGCATGATTTTCCGCTATTCAGCCCCATCCTTTGACCTTTGCCCCCATCACTCTTACCTTTTGCGCCGCATGCTTTCGTACGACACCCTCATCGCTGCCCGTGACGCCGTTGCCAACAAGGAAATCTCGGCCCAGGACCTGACGCGCCAGGCGTTGGCCCGTATTCGCCAAGTGGACCCATCCATTCAGGCTTTTAATGAAGTCGACGAAACGCGGGCGCTGATGGTCGCCAAGGAGGTCGACGACGGCATCCGCACAGGACCGTTGGCGGGCGTGCCGATCGCGCTGAAGGACAACCTGTGCACGAGCTGGGGTCACACGACCTGTTCCAGCAAGATGTTGAAGGACTTTAAGGCCCCGTACGATGCGACGATCGTCAAAATGCTCGAGTCCGCCGGCGCGGTGGTGATTGGGAAGACGAACCTCGACGAGTTCGCGATGGGCTCGTCGACCGAAAACAGCGCCTTTCGCACCACCCGCAACCCGTGGGACACTGACCGCATCCCCGGTGGCAGCTCAGGTGGTTCCGCAGCGGCGCTGGCGGCGGGGATGTGCTGCGCGTCGATCGGGTCCGACACCGGTGGCTCGATCCGCCAGCCCGCGGCGCTGTGCGGCGTGGTGGGGCTGAAACCAACCTATGGCCGGGTCAGTCGGTATGGCCTTGTGGCGTTTGCGTCGTCGCTCGACCAGATCGGCCCGTTCGGTTGGACTGTTGCCGACGTGGCGCTGTTGATGAACGTCATCAGTGGGCGCGACCCCAAGGACAGCACGAGTGTCGACAATGCCGTCCCCGACTATCTCGCGAACCTCGAACAGCCCGTGAAGGGCCTGCGCATCGGCATCGCCAAGGAATACCAACTGACCAGCGGCATGGACCCACAGGTCTCCGCCGCGGTCGAAGTGGCGATGAATAAGTACAAGGAACTTGGCGCGACGTTCGTGGACATCAGCCTGCCGCACACCGAGTACGGGATCGCGGCGTACTACGTCATCGCGCCCTGCGAAGCATCGTCCAACCTCGCCCGCTACGACGGTGTCCATTTCGGTCACCGCACCGCCGAGCCCGTTAAGGACATCGTCGAACTCTTCAGCAAGAGTCGCTACGAAGGGTTTGGCGAAGAGGTGCAACGCCGGATCATGATCGGTACGTATGCCCTGTCCAGCGGGTACTACGACGCCTACTACTTGCGTGCTCTCAAGATTCGCGCTCTGATCAAGCGGGACTTTGACGAGGCCTTCAAAAAGTGCGACGTCATCCTCTGCCCGACGAGCCCCACGCCCGCCTTTAAGGCCGGTGAGAAGACCGCCGACCCACTAAGCATGTATTTGTGCGACGTCTTCACCGTCACGTGCAACATCGCCGGCATCGCCGGTATCAGCCTGCCGTGCGGCTTCACTGAAAGCGCCAAACCCCTGCCGATCGGTCTGCAGTTGCTCGGCCCAACGTTCGGTGAAGAAAAGCTGCTGCGCATCGCCCGCATGTACGAGTCGGCGACGAACTGGCATAAGCGCCGACCGACGCTCTGATCTGCGGTCTCCATCATGCAAATCTCCATTGCTTCCTACTCGTTTCACGGCTTGGTCGAATCCGGCCAGATGAATGTGTTCGGTTATCTCGAATCGTGCCGCTATCGCTACAACGTGCACGTGGCGGATTTGTGGAACGGGTTGTTGGGAAAGACGCCGGACCAGCAGCTTGACCCGGCGCACATCGCTGCGGTTCGGGCGGGGATGGACGAGCGCGGGATGACGTGCGTGAACTTTCACGTCGATGGCTGCCACATCTGGGAAGATGACGCTGCGGCCCGTGACGCGCATCATCAGTTGGCGCTGCGCTACCTGAAGGCGGCCGAGCAACTGGGGGCTAAGACGTTTCGCATCGACACCGGTGGCCGGGCGGCGACGTGGAATAGCGAACAGTTCGACCTAATCGTCACCCGCATGCGCGAGTATGCGCACCTGGCAGCAGGGTTTGGTTGTCGCGTCGGGCCGGAGGTGCACTGGGGGACGGAACTGTACCTCGGCGAGATGGAACGGCTCGCGGTCACGGTCGATTCGCCGGCGTATGGCATCCTCATGCACTTCAAAGAGTTCAAGGACGCCACCGCCGCCGAGGCGGAACGGCGACTGGCGAAATACGTTTACCATACGCACGTCGATGCACAGACAACCGACACGCGGCTTAACCAGGTCATCGAGACGCTCGTCGACGCCGGCTACAAGGGGTTCTGGGGCGTCGAACACCACAGCGGACAGGAAGAATACAAACACGTCGAACGCCAACTGGCCAAATTGCGGTTGGGGCTGATCAAAAAATTCGGGTTCGTGTGATGCCGTCGCTCGATCACAGTTCTCGCCGAAATTCTTAACGCAGAGGCGCAGAGTGGGAACGCAGAGTTACGCAGAGCAATACATTCCCTCGTTGTCCATTGCGTAACTCAGAGTCTCGTCTCTGCGCTCGTCGTTAAACGTCTTCACCGCACTGCGGCATACGTGGCGCATTCGTTTGTTACGTATTTGTCTCGACAATTGCGGAGAAGGAAATCCGTTTACGTCTGGTGAGGTGACCGAACTCGTGCCCGAGCCAATCCGCACCTTGCTACGAACCTGAGGTCTCTGGCACCGGCTGGACGTCCTGCCCGGTCGCACCAGCACAAAGAAGACGAGCAAACTGAGCCTGAAGAAACTGGATGAGCCCAGCGAGTCAATTACGATCGACAATGCGCAGGTGTCGATCGTGTAGCAATAACGGAATGCCGACCGTAATGCGGTCATAACCGAAAGAAGGGACGAAGGGATGTTGGCTGCCTCACCGGTCCCGTTGTGTCACGGACGACGAGGGTCGACGGGATGGCCACGTGGTTCATCGGCTCGGTGGGGTTTTCGAGTTGGCGTTGGAGGACGTCGACCACGGCTCGCCCGTACGCGGGGATATCGGTTTCCATCGCCGTCAGCGCGGGGTAGAGAAACGGGGCCATGCGCCCTTCGCCGCCATGGGAGATCACACTGACCTCACCTGGGACGGCAATGTCCCGCTCGCGCAGGGCTCTCAAGACCGCGATCGCGCCCGTGCAGCAGGCGCAGAACACCGCGGTGAACGGGGTATGCGGGCTGTCTAGCCACTTTGAGAAATAGGCGTAGGACTCACCGATGCTGAAGTCGAAGGGTTTCAAATGACTGTCGACAACCAGCTCATCGAGGTTGGTCTCTCCCATCGCGGTCATCTGTTCGCGCCAACCGGCGGCGCGTTGCTCACCCGAGGGGGCCATGGGCTCACTCAGGAACAGGAGGATTCGCTTATGACCCAGTTCCGCCAGGTGTTGGACAGCCAGCCTCCCGATCATCTGGTCGTCGATCCGGACGGAACTCACGCGCAACCCAGCCGGTGGGTCCTGGATAACAACGATCGGCCGTTGCGGTCGGCGCAATGCCGACGAAAGGGAGGGGGGAAACGGTTCGGTGCTGGGGACGAGGATGGCCGCGTCGTTGTCACCCACGTCGCGCCGCAGGCTCACGTTATCCAGCTTACGGTAGTAGGTGGTCTCGATCGCCCAGTCACGGGCCTTGGCGGCGTCACTGATAACTCGGGCCAGCTCTTCAAACGTCGGCGACGGATAGTCCGGACGTATGATCGCCACACGATGGGTCGCCGGGTCCGACCGCTGGGCGACCACCGGCCTCAACTGACCATCGGGCCGGACCACAAGCCCTTCCCGCCTAAGACGTTCGATCGCCCGTTCGACGGTTGCCTGGGAAACACCAAAGGAGGTTTTCAACTCGGTAACGGTCGGCAACGGGTCACCCGGCCGCATGCGTCCAATGTCTCGGCGCAACTGCTGAGCGAGCTTGAAATGCTTGGTGCTGACTAAGACTTTGGGCACATAGTCAGTATATCGATGTATGGACCTCAGGCAAATTGCCGACTTATAATCTCACTCTCGG
>JBBRHE010000010.1:0-33614 GCA_038223165.1 Tepidisphaerales bacterium | reverse complement strand
TCGCCGTCACCCTGCAACAATCGCTCGTACCGCCGTAGGGTTGAACGCGTTGCAGGGGTTGTTGATCTGCGGGCAGTTGCTGATGACGACCAGCACGTCCAGCGCTGCCTTCAGGTCGACGTACTTCCCCGGCGCGCTGATGCCATCGACGATGCCCAGACTGCCGTCGCGTTCGACGGGGACGTTCATAAACCAGTTGATATTGCTCGTCATGTCGCGTTTTCCTAAGCCGTGCCAGGCGCCGGCGTTCAAAAAATTGTCGACGCAGCCGTGCTGGTGTTTCGTATGGTGGCCATAACGCAGTGTGTTCGATTCCGGCGAGCACGCGCCCCCGATCGTGTCGTGGTACGCGACATTGGTCGCGGTGAGCGTCATCAATACGTTCCCCTCGGTGCTCAGCAGTCGGCTGCCGGTGACGAGAAAGATGTTCTTCTGCGCCGCCATCGTATCCGGGGCGCTGTAGCGCTCGGCGTGGTCGTGTGCATTAAAGACGATGCAGTCGACCGCCTGGTTGCCCTCGACATCGACAATACGAAGAGTTTGCCCAGCCTTTACCACATGCGCCCAAGGCGCACGCGCGGGGATGATCTCGTCATACACGATTACGCCGTGCAGAGGTGGGGCATCAGCGCTGGTGTCGTTGACCGTCATGTGAATCAGCTCAGGAAATAGTCATCCACGTTTAAGAACGCTCGCTGTGCTTCCGGTGAAGCGTTGCGGATCGCATCGTCCGGACCTGCCGGCTCGCCACGGTAAGCGGTGATGCGCAGCGGGGTCGCGGTGTACATCGGGCGCGGGTCGAGCACGTGCGGTGTATTGGCAAGCACGACCAGTACGTTCATGTCGGCCCGAAGTTCGACGACGTCACCAGGCTTTGACGCGTTGTCGACCCACGTCATCCCACCATCCTTTTCGATGCGGACGCTCTTGAACAGGTTAATGTTCGGCATGACATCACTGCGACCCAGGCCATGCTTGGCCAGCGCGATCAGGAATCGTTCTCGCGCGTTGGGGTGGGGCGTGTAGTTCGCGCCGTCACCATACTTGGCGGCGTTCGTTTTTGGGTTGCTGGCGCCGGCGAACGTGTCGTGCTGGCCACAGGTGTCGAGTGTAATACTCATGAGTGAACGGCCCATGTCGCTCAACAGCAGCTTGCCTTGACCGAGGTAACCGTTCCACTGCACTTTGATCGTGTCGGCGACATTCAGCCGTTCAAACGGGCGGTCGGCGTTGTAGATGAGCAGGGTGGCGCAGGCGTCACTGTTGACGTTCGTCAGCCGCAGGCGCGTGCCGCGTTTCAACACGCGCGACGCGTAACCACCGCTGGGGATGGTTTCTTCCCAGACCACATCCTCGGATCGGACACCCGACGGCAGTTTGGTAGCGTTCGACGCCGGCAGCGTCGGCATCGTCTCGGCGAGGACGCCCGCCTGCGCGCGGGCGTGGTCGCGGGCCTTCAATGGGGTGGCGGTGGACAGTTTGGACACGATGGCGGTCTCCTATTCGTGCAGCGGTGGAACCAGCGCACCGGTCAACACTACACTCACTTGTTCAACACCCTTTAACGATCTCAACTCGTCCGCGAGCTTGTTTAACTGCTTACCGGGCCCTTGAACGAGCAGCACCTCCAGGCTGTGGTCGCCTTCCAGGAACACGTGCTGCGAACTGATGACTTCCATCAGGTATCGCCGTTGGATAACGCCCAGGCGGTGTCGCAGTGTGTCACGCCGATTGGTGTAGACGAGCGTGATCGTGCCTGCGACCACCTTCGTCGCGTCCTTGGCCAGTTCGTGCTCGACGAGCGCGCCGCGAATGAGTTCCGCGATTACCTGCGACCGGCTGGGCAGTTTTCGACGGCTGACCAGCTCGTCAAGTTGTTCCAGCAGATCACCCGGCAATGAAATGCTAAATCGCGAAATGGGTGCAGCGGCGACCGGCATGGTGTTACCAAAATAAGAAAACGTAATACTGGAGTCAAGGGCGCATTTCAGGAGTCCGTTGTCAGTGGTCCGTCGTAGCAACTTGCAGGATGACGCCGAATGCAGTGCACGTCGACGTACGCAGCGAAGCAGTATTGCACCCTTCTGGCGAGCAGGTCGCCTTTGCGCTGCTCGACGCGGGCGTTGCCGGCGGTGAAAGATTTGTCTCGATCCATAAATACTTCCTCAAACAGATGTCGCGCCCCGCGGCGGTCGCGACCACGTCAACGGGGCGGTTTCGCTCTGTGCTGCCCGCACGATGGCCGTCAGCGCGTCGCCCACCTCGATGAACAACCGTTTGCCGTCGTCTGCGGTCGAGAGGCTTGGTTTGCCGGTCAAACCGTTCGTGCTCGTTTGCGGGACGACGTACGTAAATACTTTGCCCGCCGTCCGGTCAGGGTCGTCGACGTCGCGCCAGTTACTGCGAACGGCACTCGGGTTCAAAAACATCATCAACGCCGTCTCGGCGCGGTTGGCATGAAAGTCGTCACCATCATCGATGAATTGATTCCAGACGTTCTTGGTGATCTCAAAACTATTCCGCAGCGCCAGGTGAAACTGACCTGCGTTGTCAAAACGAACGCGATCGATCGCGCAGCGCACGGCCGAGGTGTTGCCCCAGTGCGAGTTGACGATCAGCAATCGCTTAAAGCCAGTGCGGATCAGGAACTCGGAGATTTCCCGAATCGTGAGCATCAACGTCTCGGGCATGAGTGACACCGTCCCGGGCCAGTGGTCGGTGTGACCGAGAGAACAACCGTAGGTAATCGTCGGCAGCACCGGCACACCGGTCTTCACTGATGCATACATGCAAAATGCGTTCGTGAAGACGGAGTCGACGTTGAGCGGCAGGTGTGGGCCGTGCTGTTCGGTCGCGCCGATGGGCAGGATCGCCATTCGGCCACCACCGTCGCGCAGGGCTTGGATTTCGGGCCAGGTCATCTCATCCCACATCACGGGTTTCCCCGCTGCGAGCGACTCGACGAGCTGGCGCGTGTTAGTCGGTGTTACCGTTCCCAAATTCCCTCACACCCTGATTCCGTTCGGGGTTGAGCAACCTTTGTGCCGCAGTGCAGGGTGACTGCGCGGGATGGTCGTCCACGGCTGCAGGTTTTAGAACCGTGAAGGCGCGAAGACACGAAAAAGCGATCGGGCAAGCCTGAGTTGACGGGCGATCCAATCTTCCCTCGTGTTTTAACGCCTGCGTGGTTAGACCCGATCGTTCGCTGCGCAAAAGGGCAGCAATGGGGGTTGCTGCTTAAACTTCGCGCGACGGGCGCGGGTTGTGTTATCACCGGCGAGCCCACTGCGACCGTGGGCAATCGACAGTAAGCGGGCTTTCCAGCAAGCCAGTGTTACGAAATCGTTACGGCATCATACTTGCTCTGAACGGGGTGGCGGGGCACCGGCTGATATGAGGCGAGCCGGGGCGCTCGTCGTTGTCTCTGGCATTTATCATCGGAGGGTTTATGAAGCGTCAGATTGTTGGTGCGTTGCGTTCGTTGGCGGTCGCGTTCTCGGTTGCTGCGTCGTTTTCGGTTGTAGCGCCGGTGACGGCCGCTGAACCGTTGAAGATCGGGTACAGCGATTGGCCGGGGTGGATCGCGTGGGAAGTCGCGATTCAGAAGGACTTCTTCAAGGAGGTGGGGGTCGACGTGAAGTTCGAGTGGATGGAATACGTCCCCAGCATGGAAGCGTTCAGCGCCGGCAAGATCGACGCCGTCAACATGACCAACGGCGACGCGCTCGTGAACGGCGCCACCGGTAAGGCGTCCACTGCCATTCTGCTGACCGACTATTCCAACGGCAACGACATGATCATCGCCGGGCCGGGGATCGAATCGATCAAGGACCTGAAGGGCAAGAGCGTCGGCGTCGAATTGAATTTCGTCGATCACCTGTTGCTGCTGAAAGGTCTTGAAGCCAACGGGATGACGGAAGCCGACGTGAAGCTCGTCAACTTCCCCACGAACGAAACGCCGCAAGCGCTGGCGAGCAAGGGTGTCGACGCGATCGGCGCGTGGTATCCCGTGGCGGGCCAGGCGTTGAAGCAGGTCGCCGGTTCCAAGCCGATCTACACGAGCAAGGATGCGCCAGGGTTGATCTACGATGCGTTGTACGTCAGCCGGGAAAGCCTCGCGTCACGCCGGGATGATTGGAAGAAGGTCACCGCGGTGTGGTTGAAGACGGTCGCGTTCATCAAAGACCCCGCGACGAAGGATGAAGCGATCAAGATCATGGCTGCCCGTGTGAGCGTTCCACCCGAAGAGTACGCCAAGAGCCTGGAAGGCACCTTCCTGCTCGACGGTCCCGGAAACCTCAAACACATGGCGGCTGGTGACGGGCTCGACTCGGTCGTCGGCTCGAGCAAGATCGTCGATGACTTCAATGTGAAGAATAAGGTGTACGAAACGCCTCAGGAAGTGCAGTCGTATTTAGATGACACGTTGATGAAGGAAGTGGCGAAGTAGTCTTCTGACCCCTCTCCCATGGACGCATGGGAGAGGCCGGGTGAAGGTGATTTCGAATGACGACAACTCTTGGCCACTCGAAAATACCCTCACTCTGACCTCTCCCGTAGTACCGAGAAAGGGGCCGGAGACTTAAAACGCAACAGGTGCAATGCGTGGCGACTCGTAGCCCCTGGTTTGGAATTCGAAAGCCGTTGAATTCAACCCAGGAACTGGTGTTGAAGGCGGCTGCGTTTCTGTTGCCGTTGGCGGTGTGGTGCCTCGTCAGTTATTGCCCGTATGTCTGGCATCCGATGGTGAAAGTGACCGATCAGGGGGGCTCTGCTTTCCTAAGGCCGGGCACGTTGATCGAGAAACCGGCGTTCGCGGAGGAGAACGGGCGTTTGCAGACGGCCGGCAAGCCCGTGGCAAAGGGAGACCCAGCCAATCCGATCTTCCTGCCGGCCCCGCACGAAGTGGGCAAAGCGCTTTACACCGCATTCACCACCGAGCCCATTCGCCGGGGTGACCCGTGGCTGCACGAGAGCCTCTGGCACTCGATCAAGATCATCTTCTGGGGTTTCCTATCCGCTGCGGTGGTCGGCGTGCCGATTGGCGTGCTCTGCGGCACGTTTGGCTTCTTCGCCCGCATCACCGAACCGTTCGTTGACTTCATCCGCTATATGCCCGCACCAGCGTTCGGGGCGCTGGCAGTGGCGATCATGGGGATCAGTGACGCGCCGAAGATCGCGATCATCTTCATCGGCACGTTCTTCCAGATGGTGCTCGTCGTTGCAAACACGACTCGGATGCTGGATGCGTCGTTGCTGGAAGCCGCCCAAGTCCTGGGCGCCAAACCCCGGCGGCTGCTGTCGCACGTGATTGTCCCGGGCATCCTGCCCAACCTGTATAACGACATGCGCATTCTGCTCGGCTGGGCGTGGACCTACCTGATCGTCGCCGAGCTGATCGGGGCTAGCTCGGGCATCAGCTATTTCATCAACCAGCAAGGCAAGTATCGCCATTACGACAACGTCTACGCGGGCATCATCCTCATTGGGCTGATCGGGCTGACGACCGACCAGCTCCTCGCGTTCTTCGCGCCGAAAATTTTCCCTTGGATGCCGGGCGCTGCGGGCAAGCGGTCCAGCATCACGGTGTTCTTCGCAGGCATTGTGGCATTCATCGGGTCTCCGCGCTCGGAGCGGATTTTGTCCCGACCGCGCACAAGCGCCGATCTGCACGAAACGCGGGCGCAGGGAACCGCGCCCACCCGGCGACCGATCGACATGGCGGCGCAGGAGAAAGGATCGGACGTCGATGTACGGATCGCTTGAATTGCCGAATTATCTCGACCCACCGCTCGCCGTGCGCGAGCGGTTCGACCGCATCGGGCAACGGCCGACGGTTATGGAGGTGCAAAACCTCGGCCGGGTCTTCGAGACGCGAACTGGCGACGTCACGGCGCTGAACGACATCAACTTTGAGGTCCGCCGGCGCGAGTTCATCTGCGTCATCGGACAAAGCGGTTGCGGCAAGAGCACGCTCATCCGCATTCTCGCCGGCCTTGACTATCCGACCAGCGGTCAGATTCTATTGGACGGCAAGGAAGTGCACGGCCCGGGTCCCGATCGTGGGATGGTCTTTCAGGGCTACACGCTGTTCCCATGGCTGACCGTCAAACGAAATGTCATGTTCGGCCTGCTCGCCAAGGGTGAATCGTCCCACAAAGCCGAGATCGACGCGCGCATGTGGTTGAACATGGTCGGCCTCTCCCAGTTCGCCGACGCCTACCCGCATCAGTTGTCTGGTGGGATGAAACAACGCGTGGCAATCGCTCGCGCCCTGGCGAATCAACCGCGCATTTTGTTGATGGACGAACCGTTCGGCGCGCTCGACGCACAGACGCGTTGCCAGATGCAGAACTACCTGCTGCAGATCTGGAGCGCCGTCGACGTGACGGTGCTGTTCATCACGCACGATTTAGATGAAGCGATCTATCTGGCCGACCGCATCATCGTGCTCGGCGCGCGTCCGGGGCACATTCGCGAGATCATCAACGTGCCGCTGCTACGCCCGCGCACGCGTGAGACGCTGCTCGACCCCTATTTCCTGGCGACGAAATCTCGCGTCGAAGCGCTCATTCATCCGCCGGAAGAGGAAAAGGCTGAGGAACTGCACTTCCCACGGCTGGTGCATGTGAACGACAGCATTATGTAGGTGGTCGCATGCCAAATATACGACTCACGACGCTGCCCGACTGGTTCACGATTGCCGAAGTGGGGCCGGGCGTCTTCCTGATCAACGAGCCGTACTATCGGGCGGACTATCGCTGCAATATTCTGCTGATTAAGGGAGCACGGCGTGACGTGGTGATCGACACCGGTCTCGGTCTTGGTGACCTGCGGTTGTTTTTGAAACCCCACTCGAATGATCCGCTGTTGATCTGCAGCCACTCGCATTACGACCACATCGGCAGCAACTACCAGTTCCCCGAACGGTTGATACACCCTGCCGAGGCTGCGATCGTTGCCGCACCGACGGCGAAGAACACGTATGCCGATCCGGTCCTCGTGACGAAAGATTTCTCGCTCCTGCCGTGGCCGGGCTGGCAGGCTCGCGATTGGACGCCCCAACCCGCGCCGGCGACCGGGTTGCTAAACGATGGAGACGTCCTCGACCTTGGCGACCGCAAACTGCAGGTTTTGCACACGCCGGGTCATTCCTGGGGCAGTATTTCTCTCTGGGACCCTGTGAGCCAGGAACTCTTCCCCGCCGACGCGGTGTATGAAGGTGAGATTTTCGATTTCCTGCCTTGTTCCGACATCCCCACGTATGTCCGCACCATGCGCCGGTTGCGCCAACTGCCGGTTAAGGTTGCCTATCCCGGCCACGGCCCGGTGCTGGACGCGGTCGGCTTCTTCCAGATCGTTGACGACTACATCGCGAGACACCAGACGTAAACCAGTCACTCAGCCTAAATGCGATGAACCCATCGGTGCGCACCGGCGCGACGCGCAGGTGCTATCTGCTGAACAAGCGCGCGCGGTCAGCTAAGCGGCTTGCGCCGGTGGTCACTGTTACCGCCGCTATTGACGTGAAAACCTTGGATTGGTCCGCACCGCCGACTACAGAAATTCGTTGGAAGCAAAGCGGCACCAGATTTGCGAGGTCTTGGATGACAAGTTGATCCCGCCGCACGGCGTAGGGACGCGATCGCAGGCTCTAAGCCTGATCGCGGCCCGAGTTTCGGTATCCGGTGTCGCCTCGCGAGGCCGGTCCCGTCCGATCAATGACGTTTGCCATTGCCGTGTCGCATTTCGGCGCCGTCGGCCAACCTTCTTCTCTAAATCCGGTCGCATGTGTCGCCATTGACGCGCGTGCACGTCGTTGAACGCGGTGGGGTGGGAATGTTCGGCCGGCGCGTTTGCCGGTCGTCAGTGTGGCGTCGGACTGGCCGGGCTTGCGAAGTGGGTGAAAGGAACATCCGTGAATCACCGACTCGCATCCCTGTTGGGCGTCTGCTCCCTTTTCCTCTCTGTCGTCGCTGCGCCTGTCTCGGCAGCGGGAAAGCTCGTGGTCGGCCACGACGTTTGGATCGGCTACGCCGGTGTCTTCATCGCCGACTCCAAGGGCTTCTTTAAGGACGCCGGGCTTGATGTCGAACTAAAGCGGTTCCCCGGTCCCGGTGACTCACCGCCGGCACTGATCGCCGGCCATCTCGACCTCGTCCTGACCACACTGCACAACCTCGTGCTCGTCGCGGGCAACGAGCCGGGCGTCAAGGTGCAGTTGGTCTACTTGATCGACAGTTCCAACGGCGCCGACGGCATTGTCAGCAAGACGAGCATCAACAGCGTGGCCGACCTGAAGGGCAAGAAGGTCGCTGTCACCATCGGCGAGGCCAACGAGTTTTTCCTCATCACCGCGCTGGAGAAGGCGGGCCTGAAGATGACCGACGTCCAACCGATCAACGTCAGCGCCGACGACGCCGGCGCTGCCTTCCTCTCTGGGAACGTTGACGCCGCCGTCACCTGGGAGCCATGGCTCACCAAGGCCACGGCCGGTGGGGGCAAGGTGTTGTACTCGTCCAAGGACCTGCCCGATTTGATCATCAACGCGATCGTGTCGACCGAAAAGACACTGCAAGGCCGACCGGACGACGTGCGGGCGTTCGTCACCGCGGTCGATCGCGGTGTGCAGTTCCTGAAGGATCAGCCGCAGGAAGGGATTGAGATTGTCGCCAAAAAGCTCGAGGTCAGCGTAGACGACTGCAAGGGCATGCTCGCCGGCGACAAAATCTACAGCATCGCCGACAACACCGCTTTGATCGGCAAATTCGAGGGAGGCTCTATCGAGGCGTTGATGAGCAACATCAGCACGTTCCTGGCTGACCGGCAACTGACCAAGTCCAAGCCCGACGTGAAGTCGCTCGTCGACCCGTCCTTCGTGAAGTAACAGGAGAAGCCCATGTCAAACCTCGACGCACACTACATGCGGCTGGCGATCGCCCAGGCCGAATTGGGCATGCAGCACGGTGAGTTCCCGTTCGGTGCCGTGATGGTGGACCGGGACGGTTCCGTAATCGCTAGCAACTACGACACGATTGAGCGAGACAACGACTTCACCAGCCACGCGGAGACGATGTTAGCGAAAATTGCCTGTCGCGCGACCGGCCGCCGGGATCTGTCCGGGTGCACGGTCTACACGACCGTAGAGCCGTGCCCCATGTGCTTCACGACCAACTGGCTCGCTTGTGTGAACCGAATCGTCTGGGGGGCCACGATGAAGGAAGTGGCCGAAATCACCGGTAGCGCGGTGCGCGAACTGGCGGTACCGGCCGAACACATGAACGAGCTTGGTGGACGCGTGATGGACGTTGTCGGGGGTGTATTGCGCGACGAGTGCCTGGTTCCGTTCACACAGAAGATGGCGATGCTCGAGAAACAACCGGGATGACGGATACCGCCGCACCCATCATCCGTGACCCGGCCTTGTCTGCCACTCAACCGGTCGCGTACGGCAACGCTCCCGCATTCGTCGGCGAGCCCGCACAAATACAGTACCTCGGGCTGCGCACAGAGATCCCGCGCCGACTGTACATCACGCTGGCGGTAACGGGCTTCGTGGTGCTGTTCGTCGTCTGGTGCATCCTCAGCTACGGCCAATTCATCTCCCGTATCTTCCTGCCGACACCGACCGCGGTCGTCGTCGCCGCGGGAAAGTTGTGGGAGTCGGGCCTGCTCACCCAGGACCTGTGGGTCAGTAACCTGCGCATCCTCTGCGGGTTCACCCTGGCCGCGGTGGTCGCTATCCCGTTGGGCATGCTGGTGGGCAACCTGCGGGCGATCGAGGCGCTGCTCGAGCCATTCCTCGGGTTCGTCCGTTACATGCCGGTGCCGGCGTTCATCCCACTGCTGATGCTTTACACCGGCATCGGTGAGACGCCAAAAATCCTCGTCATCTTCATTGGGACCGTCGTTCAGATGGTCGTGATGGTCGCCGACGTGACAAAGCAGACGCAGTCCGACCTTTTGCGCGCCGCGCAGGTTCTGGGCGCAAGTCGCTGGGAGCTGTTTTCAAAGGTGATCTGGCCTGCGAGCCTGCCGGGGATTCTCGACATCTGCCGGTTGAACCTTGGTTGGGCCTGGACCTACCTTGTCGTCGCCGAGCTGGTCGCTGCCAACACCGGTCTGGGTTATCGCATTCTCAAGGCCCAGCGGTTCCTGCAGACGGACATCATATTCCTCTACATCTTCATCATCGGCTTGCTGGGTGTTCTGTCGGACCAGCTCTTCAAGCTCGCCGCTCGGTTGCTCTTCCCCTGGGCGCGTCAACGCATGAGGGCCGAATGATCGCGACGACGTCCACAACTCCAAACCCGTCTACCGCGCCGGCATTAATCGTCTGGGGTCTGACGAAAACGTTCCGCGGCCGCGCGGGACCGGTCGACGCGTTGAAAGAGGTCAGCTTCAACGTCATGCCCGGCGAATTCGTCGCACTCGTCGGTCCCAGTGGTTGCGGCAAGAGCACACTGTTGTCGATCGTCGCCGGTCTTGAATCCCCCACGACCGGGCGCGTCGTGATCGACGGTCGGTCCATCGTCGAGCCCGGTCCCGACCGTGGCATGGTGTTTCAGCGTGACAACCTGTTCCCCTGGCTCACTGTTCGCGAGAACGTTCGCTACAGCGCGCGACTGAAATCCATCCGCCGAACACTGAGCGGCGCCAAACGCCAGGACTTCGACGCCCGCTGCGACCAACTGATCGACATCGTCGGGCTGTCGAAGTTTGCCAAGTCCTATCCGTCCGAACTGTCCGGCGGAATGCGGCAACGGGCCGCGCTCGCTCGGGCGCTGGCCAACCAACCCCGCGTGTTGCTGATGGACGAACCCTTTGGCGCGCTCGACGCCCAGACGCGCGAAGAGATGCAGGAACTGCTCGCTCGCCTGTCCGAACGGCAAGGCACCACTACGCTTTTCGTTACGCACGATGTGGAAGAAGCCGTCCTGCTGTCCGACCGCATCATCGTGCTCGCGCCGCACCCGGGTCGGATCGCCCGTGAGATCAAGGTCGATCTGCCCCGTCCGCGCACGCTTGAAATGCGGCTGGAACCGGCGTTTTCGAGCGTGCGTGCAGATGTATTGGAATCGCTTTACTCAAGGCAGCGTCGGTCGCTGTCGGAAAGCCAGTTGCAGTCGATGGTGAGGTGATACGCATGCTGCGCGATGATGCGGCGCGCCGTCAATTTGCCCCATCGTCCTTCGGAGTGCCTGAAGATGACACAGAAGCTCAAACGAACGATCTAAACCCCTTTCACCCCTTTCTCAGGAGACCCATTTATGAAGCAGTTCGCCAAATCCTTTTCCCGTCTGTTCACCAGCGCGGCCATCGCCGCGATATCGCTGGCCGTCCCCGCGATGTCGTTCGGCGCGACACCGGTGAAGGTCGGTCACAACGTCTGGATCGGCTTCACACCCGCGTATGTCGCCAAGGACAAGGGCATTTTTGAAAAGCACGGCCTGGACGTGCAGTTTGTCGACTTCGCCGGGCCTGGTGATTCGCTGCCACCGATCATCGCAGGGCACATCGATCTGTCGCTCAGTTGTCCGGACAACGTCGTGCTGCTGCACGGCACGGAGAGTGACGCGCTCGTCAGCGTCTTCCAGATCGACACGAGCGCCGGCGCCGACGGTATCGTCGCCAAAAAATCAATCGCGACGCCCGCCGACCTGAAGGGCAAGAAGGTCGCCGCGACCATCGGGGCGGTGAATCACCTGTTGATGCTGATGACCCTGGAGAAGGGGGGGCTCAAGGAGAGCGACGTCGAGATCGTTAACATGAACGCCGACGATGCCGGTGCCGCGTTCATCGCCGGCTCACTGGATGCCGCCGCGACGTGGGAACCGTGGCTCAGCAAGGCCGCGGCGGCCAACGGTCACGTCATTTTCAGCAGCAACGACGCGCCCGGTGTGCTCGGTGACTGCATCGTCACCACCCGCAAATCGACGATCGAAAAAGCCGACACCATCAAGGCCTTCATCACCGCGATGGACGAAGGCGTGAAATACGTCGCCGCAAACGAGAAGGAGAGCCTCGATGTCGCCGCGAAATATCTCGGTGTGAAGCCCGAGGAAGCCAAGGAGATGCTGGCCGGCGTGAAGTGCTACACGATCGAGGACAACAAAAAACTCTTCGGCACCGCCGAGAAGCCCGGCCCGAAATACGACGTGATGAAGAAACTGGCCGACTTCATGGTCGCGCACGATGTGATCAAGAAGATGCCGGATGTGAACAGCATGGTCGAGGCAAAGTTTGTGCGCGAAGCGAAGTGAAGTAATCGTATGGCCCACTCTCTCAGATGCTCAAGGGAGAGGTGGGGTGAGGGTGATTTCTTTCGGCGAGAGGCACTCGTCAATCGAAATCACCCAAACCCCACTTCACTCTAAGTATCATGAGAGCCGCCGGAGAGTTAATCGACATGACCGATTCAACCACCATTCCCTTTACCGCTCGCGACGGGCGGCCATTCCCGTTTCCGATGGGTGCGCAGACCGCGCTGGTTCTCATCGACATGCAACGGGACTTCCTGGACCCCAACGGTTATTCGGGCGTTGGTGGTGAGAATGTCACCGAGACGCGCAAGATCGTCCCGCGCGTGCGGGCCGTGCTCGATGCAGCCCGCGCCGCGGGCTTTACGATTGTTCACACGCGCGAGGGGCATTTGCCCGACCTGTCCGACCTCACACCCGCCAAGGCGTTTCGCAGCAAGCGCGCGGGCTCGGAGATCGGCGCGCCCGGGCCGCTGGGCCGACTGCTGATCCGTGGGGAATACGGACACGACTTCGTCGACGAACTGCAACCGATCGTCGGTGAACACGTGTTCGACAAGTCCGGCTTCGGCGCGTTCTACAAGACGCAACTCGGACCGATGCTCGAAAGATTGGGCGTTACCCACCTGGTTTTCACTGGGGTGACGACGCAATGTTGCGTGCACTCCACACTGCGCGAAGCCGTCGACCGCGGGTATTGGTGCCTGCTGCTCGAGGACTGCACCGCGGCGTTCGACCCGGTGGTGCAGAAGGCAGCAGTCGACGCCATCGAAACCGAAGGGGGCCTGTTCGGCTGGGTCAGTTCAAGTGAACCCCTGCTGGCCGCGATGAGCACAACGGCACGGGTGGACTGATGAGACGCCACCCGCGATAGCGCGGTGATGCCGTCGAGTGCGCGGTTAGGAGGGTCGAGATCCCTTAAGTCGATACCGCTCCTTTTCGGGATGACATTCTGCGCAAGGGGCGATTCCCGGCGGTGCAGGATGATTATCAGGGAAACCTAACAAATATCAAACTTTAAGTTTGACTTCATCCTGCCTCAGGGTAAGATCGAGATGACGCTCGCGCGTTCGCGCACGCACTTGTGAGTTGCTGCGCGCTGCTCTTTGAAAACTGAATATCGATCACATGGATCGCCGTCGGTTCGTGTCGGTTTTGGTCGTTTGGCGGTCGTTTGCATGTCGGTTTTTGGTCGGTTTGGTCGAGCGGTTTAGGGTATCCGCTGAGCTCTAAGCTATGGTCGATACTAGCATTGTGAAAATATCAGATAGAAGGGAAGGGTCTGAAAGTTTATTTTCACGCGTCGACACCCGCGGTCATCCGATGAACCGTGCAAACCGGTCTTTCTGGCGCATCGCCTGCCAGCAGGTGACGCCCCAGAGGTTGGCGACGGGTTGCTGGGTGTAGGGGAGCAGTTGCATGTACCCGTCCGGGCCGAACTCGCTTGTCATGGTCACGGTCTCAATCCCGCGGGCACGTTGTGAGGCCCAGATGAGGTCCCACCAGCGTTCGTGGGCTTCCAGAGCAGGGCGGTACTCGGGGGCTGCGGGGTCGGGGACTTGCGCGTGCTGGGCGTAGCCCACCCGGCAATGCACGTGGTGGGCGTGCTGGGCGCAGAGCTTGATGATCTCAATCTCGGTGTCCACCAACCGCTCTGCGACCACGCACCAGTGACTGAAGTCGCACGTCAGCTTGATGTCGGGAAGCGCCTTGACGATGTCGCGCGTGATCCACGGGTTGAACAGAGACCGACAGCGGTGCGTTTCAAAGCTGATCGTGATGCCCGATGACCTGCTCAGGTCGATGCCCCGCCCGAAGAAGTCGAGGTTCTGCTGGTAGCTCCAGGCGTCGTACCCGCACATGGTCGTGAGGAAGAGCGGTTCGACGTCACTCGCATGGTCGACCGCGGTCTGCAGATCGCGCAGATGGTCGTCGACACTGAAGTGCGGCTCGGGGACCCACCAGTCGTAGGTTGGCTTACGGGTCAACCCCGTCGTGACCTCGGCGAGCAGGACCAGGTCGTTGCGTGCCAGCACCTCGCGAAGATGGTGGCGCTCAGTGGCGCTGGCGGGGATCGGCATCTCGATCCCCGTGAACCCGGCGGTAACGGTCTGCTCGACCATCTCGTCCAACGCCGTCGGGGCACCCCACCACGAACGGCACATTTTCAGTTGCATCAGTCACCCTTTGGCCCGAGAGGTCAGCTCGGTCACATCACACGCAACGCGGAAGCCCATGTTGTCGAATCGATGCGTCCGTCCGACCCAGTCGCGGAACGCACATCGAAGTACGCGTGGCAGGGCGTCCCACCCACCGTTGCGCACGACCTTCCATGGCGAACCCCCTGGACGCAACCACACCGATCCGTCCGATGGTGCACCGGCATACGTGTCATGCCAGTCGTCGGCGACCAGTTCGCAGACGTTGCCTTGCATGTCGTGCAAGCCGAACGCGTTGGATGGGAACAGATCGACCGCAGTCGGGCAACCCCGACCGGGTCGCTGACGGTAGTCGTAGTACATGAAGTTAGCATGCTCGATCGTGATGTTCGACCCCGTCGCAAACGCGCCGCTCGTGCCGGCCCGGCAGGCGAATTCCCACTCGGCCTCACTGGGCAAGCGATACGGTCGACCGGTGAGTTCACGCAACCACGCGAGGTAGCCCTGGACGTCATCCCAACTGACGTTGAAGACGGGCAGGTTCCCCCGACCCCAACCACCGTCGCTCGGTCGAGCCGCCGACGGGGTAACAGCGACGTACGCGTCCCACTCGGTGAATGTGACAGGGTGCTTCCCCATCGCGATTCCTCGCGGGATCGTCACTTCGTGACGGGGCAGCTCGAGGTTGCTGACGAACTTGTCGTCTCCTTGGGTGGCGCCCATGACGAACCCACCTGCAGGCAGGACGACCATCACTGGCGAGATGTCAACGTCACGGAACGAGCTGCCGGGGAGCAGCAATTGCGGAGAATCGGTCATCGTCATGGGTCACGCCCTCACGTGTGCCGCGGCGATGGCATAGGCCGAGGCGTCGATAGGAGCATCATGACAATCCTCTTCACACTGTGGGCTATACGCGATCGCACCACCACGGGTCGGTGCGGGCGTGGGGCGCTCGGTAGCCTCGCGCAGTTTGCGGGCGAGGTAGCGTTGGATGAACCAGATCGGTTGCTCGAGATAGCTGAGCCGGCCTTGCGTGTAGGTCTTGGTGTTCATGCCCTTCTGCACCGCGACGCAGGCTTCCATGTCTTCCATGTGGAAGTCCTTGAGCATCTGGATGTCTGTCGCGAGGGCCTCGTCCCAGTTGGGCATCTGTTTGGCGTCGGGGTGGACCAGGATGGTCGTCAGCAGCTTCACCCGCTGGGGACCATCGGGCACCACGCGATACCAGTAAACGCGATCGGGCGCCAGGAACAGCAGCATCGTCGGGTAGCCGACGTAGACGTACCACTCGACCCGCTGGTCGATGGGAACGGTGGGGATGTCGATGAACGTGCGCAGCGAACTGGCTTGTGATCGCACCTCGTCGGCCAGCTCGCGAATGAGCGGCAGGTGAGCAACCGTGTACATCGGTTGCTCTTCGTCCGAGTAACAGGTCTTGGCGGGGAAGAGCGGCTCGAAGGTCTTGATGTGAGCGCCACAATGGTGATAGCACTCAGCAAAGTTCTCGACGATGACCTTCCAGTTGAACGCGCAGTCCCACTCGAGCGCTGCGACCACTTCAAGGTTGCCCATCTGCCAGGGCGCAAGCTTCTTGCCCATGTCGGCATAAGTCTCGGCGACGGGAGGGATGTCGGCAGCGAAGGTAACGAAGATGAAGCCGTTCCAGACCTCAGAGCGAAAGCTCGGCAGGCCGGTGTCCTTTCGGCTGAAGCCATCACTCTTGTTCATCTCGGGGGCACCCTTGCAGCGGCCGTCCAGGTCGAACGTCCAGAAGTGGTATGGGCAAATGAGGAACCGCGCGTTGCCCACTGCGGGTCGGCCAAACTCGGTGGGGTTGACGTCCATCCCCCGGTGCGGGCAGACACGAGACAGAACGCGAACCTCCATGTCCTTCCCACGGACGACGACCATCGGTTCACCGAGCAGGTCGAGGTTGAAGTAGTCACCGGCCTTGGGAACCTGCGACACGTGACCAACGCAAAGCCACTCGCGCTTAAGAATGTGGTCGACTTCGTATTCGAAATGAGTGGCGTCGGTGTAAGCGTTAGGTGGAAAGGTTACCCCTTGGCTCAGGGGCTTGCTGGCTGCGTTAAGGATCCCCTGATGAATTACAGACAATGGCGTAACCGTCGTAGCCGACATAGTGAAACTCCATACAAACGAGTCCCGTGTCGCTCCGTTGTTTCACTGATCTGCACAAGCTGCCCGATATTCAGTGAGCAAATGAAGGGCCATGCGGTCGTCATGAGTTTCCCGTTCCTTCAGAAGCGAAGACGATCAACGCAGAGGCGCGGAGGGAAGAACGCGGAGAAACGCAGAGGAAATGCGGGTGAAATGCAAGCTGCTTTGTCTTCCTCTGTGTCACTCTGCGTTCCTCCACTGCGCCTCTGTGTTGGTCGCTTGGGTTTACCGCTACGTGCGCGCTTTGCGGGCGGGGTGGATGCGGTTGCTTGTCGCGTAAGCACTCGACGGGCTGCGAATCGTAATGGAACGAGCGCCAACGCGGTGTCGCATCGCGGCACGGGCATTGCTTTGAGTTCATCGACAGTTTGGTCCCGCCGCACGGCGTAGGTGGTTGTCTGTTAACCACCGAGATTCGGTCTCCCCGACCGTCCGACCAACAACGCTCAGTTGTCGCTGATCAACTCGCACAAGCCGCCCAGCTCTGCCTTTTTCGGTCGCAACTCGTGTCCCGTTGTCGTTGTCTCCGCTGCTCTCGCGTGCAGCCATTCTCGGAGGTCTCCTATGGCATCGATGATCCGATCCCTCGCGTGTATCGCGCTCACGTTCGTCTCCAGCCTGCTCGTCCCGGGCGCAGCCCGCGCCGACGAACCGCTCAAGCTTGGCTACAGCGATTGGCCAGGCTGGCATCTATGGGATGTTGCCAAGGAAAAGGGCTTCTTCGATAAGGCCGGTGTGAAGGTCGAACTGGTGTGGATGGACTATATGGCCTCCATGGAAGCCTTCAGCGCCGGCAAGCTCGACGCCAACTCGATGACCAACGGCGACGCCATGGTCACCGGCGCCGGTGGTAAGAAGGGCACTTGCATCATCATCAACGACTACTCGGACGGCAACGACATGATCGTCGTCGCACCGGGCAAGGGGATCGAGAAGTTCACCGACTTAAGGGGCAAAAAGATCGCTCTCGAGCTGAACATCGTCGATCACCTGTTGCTGCTGAAGGGCCTGGAAATGAACGGCATGAAGGAATCGGACGTGACTATCGTTAACGTCTCGACCCCTGAAACACCGCAGACGCTGGCCAGTGGTGATGTCGATGCGATCGGGTCGTATTACCCGTTCTCTGGCCAGGCCCTCAAGCAGGTGCCCGGCTCGAAGACGATTTTCACCAGCAAAGACGCGCCGGGCCTGATCTACGATTGCCTGTACGTCAGCAAGGAAAGCCTCGCTGCCAAGCCCGAAGAGTGGAAGAAAGTGACGGCGGCATGGTACATGGCGGTCGACTATCTGAAGGACCCGGCGACAAAGGCCGACGCGATCAAGATCATGGCGGCCCGCTGTGGTGTCCCGCCGGAAGAATACGCACCGTTCCTCGATGGCACGCGCCATTTGACCTTGACCGAGGTGACCAAGTCCTGGCAGAAGGGTGAGGGCCTCAATTCGATCTACGGCAGCACCAAGGTCGCCGACGCGTTCAACCTGAAGCACAAGGTGTACGAATCGCCGCAGGAAATCGAACTGTATCTCGACCCGACAATCACCATGGAACTCGCCAAGAGCAAGGGTATTGCGATGGGGAAGTAGGGAACTCGCTGGCGACGCTCTTTCAGTAGTACGGAAGGCCCTCCCATTTAGTAACGGCAGGCAGAGGAATCATGAAGTACATTGATCAAGACCCCGCGTTGATAGCATCCACTAAGAAGAAACTACTCGACGCTGGCGTCGAGTTCTGCTTCGCCAGCTATGTCGATGTTCATGGTGTGCCCAAAGCCAAGTGCGTGCCGATCGAGTACTTCGAGAAGATGTGTAAGGGGTCCGAACTGTTCACCGTCGGCGCGATGGAGGGCATGGGCCTCATCGGACCGGAAAAAGACGAATGTGCCGCGGTGCCGGACCTGGCGACGGCGACGATCTGTCCGTGGGACAAGCGATACGTATGGTTCGCAAGCGACCTGTATTTCCATGGCAAGCCGTACCAGAACTGCGCGCGGGTGATTCTCAAGAAGATCATCGAACGCGCCAAATCCAAGGGATTCCTGTTCAACATCGGGATCGAGCCGGAATTCTACGTCCTCAGGGAATTGGCAGACGGAAAGCTCACACCCCTGGCCGAGCCGTACAAGGGGATGTGCCCCGCGTATGACGTGCATCAGACGATGCAGTCGGGCAGCTTCCTGATCCCGATGGCCAAGTGTCTGAAGGAACTGGGTTGGGGACTGTTCAGCTTTGACCAGGAGGGTGGTTACGGCCAATACGAACTCGACTTCAATTACGCCGACTGCCTGACGATGGCGGACCGCTTTGTCTTCCTGCGTTTGATGGCCAAGGCGGTCGCTCGGCAGATTGGATGCGTCGCGACATTCATGCCCAAACCGTTCAGTCACGACTTCCGCAATGGTGCGCACCACAACATGAGCCTCATGGACATCAAGAGCGGCAAGAACCTGTTTGAACAGGTCGACTCCAGCGAACCCCTCGCGACGAAGTACGGCTTGCCGTTCAGCAAGCACGCTTTCCACTTCGTCGGCGGCCTGTTGAAGCACGCCGGCGCCATCACCGCGGTGTCGTGTCCTACGTTCAACAGCTACCAGGGATTGCTCGCGCAAGGTGAGATGACGGACGTAAGTTGGGCACCGGTTTTGAAAGGTTATGGCAACAACAACCGCAGCGCGATGTTGCGACTGCCCATGAGCCGACCGGTCATTGAGAACCGCTCACCGGACATGAGCTGCAACCCCTATCTCACTGCTGCCATTCATCTCGCTGCGGGCATGGAGGGAATGAGCAGCGGGATCGACCCTGGCGAGCCGCTTAACATGAACCTGTACGAGATGACGGATGACGAGCGTAAACGCAGGAACATCCAGAGCATTCCACGCACGCTCATTCATGCCTTGGCCGACTTCGAGGCCGACCCGCTTGTCCCCGAGACGTTTGGCAGCGAGTTTCAGGACGTCTATCTGAAGACAAAGCACGCGGAGTTCAACAAGCACTTCTTCCGTGTGACGGATGTCGATCGGCAGATGATGATCAACTACATCTAGTTCGGTGTCCCACAATTGCGTGTCATCCCGAGAGGAGTGGAAGCGACGCGAGGGATCTCGATGTGGCAGAAATGTTTAGACGTTCAAGATCCCTCACGTCGCTACCGCTCCGTTCGGGATGACAACCTGTTTTTTGCAACAGCCAACCCACCAACGAAAAACGGCCGACGCGCTCCATGCGCGTCGGCCGTTAGAGCCTGCGACTCCTTTCGCACCTTCCCTGATCGTTGTCCCACGGCATTGCTGCACCGGTGGGGCCCATTCTGTGTTCGCCGGTCCGCTTGACCGGTTCGGATTGCTCTTACGGGGTCCGTCGCTCAACCTCGGCCAGTGGTTGCACCGTATGGTGCGAGACCAGCTCGTCGAGAAAGGTCGCCAATCCTTCGTCGCGGTTCGTGCCGATCGTTCGCTTAGCAGCGGCCTTGGCTTCGGGTTTGGCATTGCCCATTGCCACGCCGAGGCCCGCTTCACGCAGCATCGGCAGGTCGTTCACGTCGTCACCGACCGCGATGATCTCGTGCGGCTCGATGCCGTGACGAGCGGCGACGTGCTGGATGCCTTGCCACTTGTTCACCGCAGGGTCGAATACCTCGACGATCGTCATCTCGTGCATCGGGATCGTGATGCTGTGCGACACGATCCGTTGACCGAACAGGCTCTGCATCTCCCGCACGATCGGCTCGGCGACAACGCCCGGCGTGACCACACCGATGCGCACCGTGTGTTCGTGACCGTGCGCTGCCAGGCGCGGCGACTTGTGGACCGTGGCACCAGCGATGTCCATCCACATCTGCGTCGGGCCGGTCATGGCGATGTCACCCGTGACGAGGTAGTCGTAACCCGTTGTCGTCGTATCCTGCAGCGCGAGCACGCATTGGCCGCGCTCTTCAAAGAAACCGGACAGCTCGCGGGCCAGGTCGGCACCCATCAGCGTACGGTGCAGGACGACCTCGTTCTTGGTGTCAATGACCATCGCGCCACCGACGAACACCGCGCAGTCGTAATGAGCAACCGCATCCAATACGGGCTTACTCTCCGTCCAGTTACGACCGGTCGCAAAGCAGACCAGGATTCCCGCGTCCAAAGCCTTGCGGACCGCGAGTCGCGATGCTTCCGAGACGTTCCCCGAGGGGTTCAACAGTGTCCCATCGAGGTCAATCGCGATCATCTTGTACTGCCGCATCGCTCGTCACTTCCTATACGTGCGAAATTATCCAAGTTGAACCAGCGATGCAATAACAAATGTGGTGCGCGACGGGATATCCACAACGGGTTGTGGTTCACTGAATGTGATGCAGTAGAGGTTGCGTGAATCGGGCGCGCATCAAAACCCCTGCGAAGCGAACGCTTCGCAGGAGCAAAGGGAGTGTCAAAAGAGTGTGGGCCCTTACACAACGGGGGTCGCGAGCAGCTTCTCTGCGGTCGCGATCAGCTTGTCGAGCTTAACGGGCTTGTTGAAGTATTCGCTGACACCAAGGCTCTCGGCGTACATCTTGTGCCGCGCGCCTTGGTTGCCCGTGATCATGATGATGAACGGCTTGGTGTTACGCGGCTTCTTGGCTTTGATCTTCTCGAGCACCAGGAACCCACTGCGACCGGGAAGCATCATGTCGAGGATGACGAGGTCCGGGCTGTTCTTCTCGGCCAATTCGACGGCTTTGTTGCCATTACTGGCAGTCTCGATGATGGCACCGGTCGGCTCGAACGCCGCCTGCATGCTGGTGAGGATGTCACTGTCGTCGTCAACGAGGAGAACGCGCTTACCGTCGAGTGTCGTAGCCATGATGACTGTCGAGTGTCAGCATGCCCCCGGAGATTGTCAAGGTGAACGCACGCTTACTCCGATAAATACGAACAGCGGCGCAAACACGGGCGTATCACGCAGGGCTGACGAAAGGAGGGACAAGGATGTCCCCAAATTCTCCAATTGTTGTGCTGGACAGTGGCCTGGGTGGGCTGACCGTCGTGCGCGCTCTGCAGGCGACGCTCCCCAATGAGCAGATCGTCTACTTCGGTGATACGGCCCGACTTCCGTACGGATCGAAGACCGCGGGAACCGTCGCGACGTTCGTCAAACAGATTATCTCACATCTGAGCTCGCTGAACCCCAAGCATGTGCTGATCGCGTGCAACACCGCCACTGCGCTGGCGTTACCGGCAGCCAGGGCGGCGTTTCCGGATCTCTCCATCAGTGGCGTGATCGAACCGGGCGCCAAGGCAGCCGTCATCGCAGCCGGCGCCAAGCATGTGCCGGTCATCGGCGTCATCGCGACCGAAGCGACCGTCAAGTCGCGCGCTTACGAGAAGGCAATCCACCGTCGTCGCAGTCATGCCCGCATGCTCCTGCGACCCGCGCCATTGCTCGTGCCCATCATCGAGGAAGGTCGCTCGCGAGAAGACCCGCTCGTTCGGTTGGCGCTGCGTCAATACCTCAAGCCGCTTATGGACCGTGGGCTCGACGTGCTCGTGCTGGGTTGCACGCACTACCCGATTCTGAAAGACGAGATCGCCAGGATCGTCGGTGACACCGTCCGTGTGATTGACTCGGCCGAGCAGTGCGCCGATGATGTCGCGCGCCGCCTCGGGGCCTGTGGAATGCTGCGGGCCGGTGGCAACGGGGTTGGTGAAGCCCTGCGGTGCTTCGTGACCGACGACCCCGAACGATTCGCACGATTGGGATCGCGATTTCTGGGTGTTGAGATGGCAACGCCAACGCTCGTCTCGCCTGACGAGCTTTACGCAGCGCCACTACCGCCTGTGCGGGCGATCGCCAGTTGACAGGGTCGTTGTAGCCTCCGCCGGTCGTTCGATCGGTGAATGGTTTTTGAAATGCGAACTTCGTTGTCCATCCTCCTGCTCGCAACGCTCGGCACCGTCGGTTGCGCCACGGTGCCCGACGAGCGTGAACCGCGCGCGTACTACGAGCAGCAGGACAACGCCGAAGCCAGGCGCCAAACCGAAAAGGCGACCGAGGACAATTCGATCGATGCGATTGGATCTTACTTCCAGTTGCTCGGCGATCGGATGAACAACACGACGCCGATCCAGCTGGCGCGGTTGATGGAAGACCAGACGTCCGCCGACAACCGTCGCCAGGGCATAAACGGGTTGGTCAAGCGCCCGTTTGGTCAACACAAACCCTATACGACGCGCTACGGTGAAATTGCAGTCGGAATCCCGACAGCGGGCACGGGTTCTGATGCGGATTACGTCGTACGCGCCACCGCTGTCCGTGCGCTCAACCGCTCGCGGGACAAAGCGTCGACGAGCGTCTTCATCACGGCACTGTCCGACCGCAATGAGCTCGTTCGTCTGGAGGCCGTTAAAGCCCTGAATAACGTCCCCGATGATGCCGCCGTTCCACGATTGATCCAGATGGTCGTCAGTCCCAGCGAGGCCTTGGACGTCCGAGTCGCCGCCGCTGAGGCGTTGCGTCATTACAAGACGCTGGAAGTCGCGCGAACGCTGATTGGCGTCCTCGGTGAGCGAGACTTCGGCATCAGTTGGCAGGCGCGGCGCAGCCTGAACCGCTTGACGAACACCGACATGGGCTACGACCAGGGCAAGTGGCTCACCTATCTCACCGGCCCGACCAACCCGTTCGGTTGATCCCTGACATGCCCACCAAGCATCATGCGCGCGCTCGTCTTCAACCAATCTCTCTCGTATCAGCCGCGCCACCCGGATCCTGCGTCATCGCTCGGCGACACACTGATCCGCGTGCGGCAAGCCGGTATCTGCGCAACCGACCTTGAGATCACCAAGGGCTACATGGGGTTCACCGGCGTACTGGGGCACGAGTTCGTGGGTGAAGTCGTCTCCTCCAGCGACAAAGACCTCGTCAGTCAACGTGTCGTTGGTGAGATTAACGTCGTCTGCGGACGTTGTGACTTGTGTCAGTCAGGGCTGAGCAACCATTGCCGCAACCGAAGTGTGCTGGGCATCCTTAAGCACGATGGGGCGTTCGCCGAGTTCATCCGACTTCCTGCCATGAACCTTCATGTCGTCCCAAAGAGCGTTGACGACGATGCCGCGGTCTTCGTCGAGCCGTTGGCGGCGGCGTTCCAAGTGCTGAAGCAGATCAAGCTCGATGGCCGCAAGTGGGTGACGGTACTCGGTGACGGTCGACTCGGTTTGCTCGTTGCGCAAGTGCTGCGAAATGTCGACTGCCCGGTACGGGTGATCGGCAAACACCCCGACAAGCTTGCGATCTGCGAGAAGTGGGGCATTCGCAGCCGACCTCTCGCAGACATCAACCCACGGCACGATCAGGACGTCGTCATCGACTGCACCGGCAGCGCCAGTGGCTTTGAGATGGCGATGGCGATGGTCCGCCCGCGTGGCACGATCGTCCTGAAGAGCACCGCGGCGCAGGGCAAACCACTGAACCTCGCGCCCTTGGTCATCGACGAGATCAATGTCATCGGCAGCCGCTGCGGCCCGTTCCGTGAAGCGCTGCGCGCGCTGGCAGAAAAGAGTGTGGACGTCGTGAGTTTGATCAACCGCCGGATGAGGCTGGAGCAGGGCGTCGAAGCGATAGAGTACGCGGGGCGGCCGGGTGTGCTGAAGGTGCTGCTGACAATCGATTAGAGTGAGACGGTCATGCCCAAAGAACTTGCGATCGTCCTGAACAACGGAAGCCTCAACAGCGCGGTCATCACCGCGATGGCCGCGCAGAAGTATCGACCGATTTTGCTGCATGGTGAGGTTATCGAGCGACCCACATCGCGATTGCGGATGGCGTATGACCACCAGGTCGCGCACTTCAAACCGTACCGTGAACACAAGCTGTCGATGCCTTTCTTAACGACCGTCGAACCGAACTCGAACGCGGCTGCGGGAAGTGTCGACCCACGCCAACAGTTAGCGGTGACGCCCAGCGCGATCCAACTACTGCCATTGGTAGCGATCGCAATCCGGTTTGCGGTGCACTACCGCGCAGCTGCGGTGTACATGGGGCTGCGCGTCGGTGGGCATTCGGATGAACTGGCCAAGGCAACCGAGTACGTGCAGATCTGGAACGAGATGATTTCATTGCCGTTGAACCAGGCGGAGCTGGAGCTGCAAACTCCGTTGCTTGAATTGGAAGCGTGGCAAGTCGTGGATGTAGGCGCGAACCTTCATGCTCCCTTGGAGCACACGTGGAGTTGTCTGGAAGACTTGGAGCAACCCTGCGGGGCCTGTCGTGGATGCCGCGTGCGCGATCTGGCATTTCAGCAGTCGGGGAAAGCGGATCCGCAGAAATCAGTCCGCAAGTAGGGCGGGTTTACGCCTTCCAGAACAAGACCTTCTTGCCCAGCCGCAGCACTTTTGCGCGGACCTTCATCACCCGCACCCGGAGTTCAAGCCGTTGTAACGACAAGTCTTGTGGTTGCGCTTCCATCGCGTCGCGCAGTTCGGCGAGCGATTCGTCATATAAACCTGTTCGCTCCAGCGCCAATGCCAGATTGTGACGCAGTTCGACATTGACAGGATCGAGCTCAATAGCCCTGCGGCAGCTTGCAATGCCGTCGGTGAACTGCTTTCGCAGGAACTGCGCGATCGCGAGATTCTGCCAGCCACTGACGAGATCGGGTTCCAGGTGGACCAACCGGCGCAGGCACGCGATCGCCGCACGGGGTTGGGCGACGTCCATAAGCAGGTTGCCCAATTCCAGCAGGGTCGTCGGATCGGTCGGGCGAAGCAGGAGTTCCGCGCGCAGGTGGCGGCGGGCAGGCTTTCGATCGCCGAGTTCAACGAACGTCTCAGCCAATCGCAGATGGGCAGCGGGGAACGTCGGGTCCAGGCGAAGCGTCTGTTCAAAAGACGTGACTGCCTGCTGAGTCCAACCAACACGCACCAACCAGCGCCCGAGGCAATAATGGGCCGACGGATCTTCCGGTGAAAGCTCGATCGCCCGGCGGAATTTTTCGCCTGCCTCTTCCAGGCGGTTCATGTCGATCAGCAGTTCACCCAGATCCAGTAGCGTCTCGGTGTCACCAGGCTCACGGCGTAAACTTTGGAGATAGAACTGGCGGGCCTGTTCGAGCTCTCCCTTATCCCAGAGCGCTTCGGCGATGCGGATTCGCACCTGCGGGTGCGCGTCATCCATATCCAGCGTCCGCCGCCAGCACCAGATGGCGCGGTCGAACAGACCACGATCACTGAGAGAGCAGCCGATGCTGTAGTAGCAATGCGGGCATTCGTCCTTCACTTGCCGTGCGAGGTAGAACATCTCCTCGGCCTTGTCGTGATCGCCGAGCTCGGTGTAGGTGATGATGCGATTGCAGTACGCAGGCTCAAACGTCGAGTCGACCTGCTCGATCTTCTCGAAGGCAGCCAAGGCTTCAGAATGCCGACCCATGCGCGTCAGATCGACGCCGAGGTGATTGAGTGACTGCAGGTCGTTGGCATCCAAGTCGATCGCTTGCCGATAAGCGTCGATTGCCTCGTCGTAGCGTTCCAACTCGTCGAGGGTCAGACCGATGTTGAACAACCACGACCCGTTGTACGGGTTGATTGCGATCGCAGCCCGCAATTGTTCGAGCGCTTCCTGCCAGCGCTGCTGTTCGAACAATTCCTGAGCTTTCTCGACGCAGCGTTCGGCATCGTCCCAGTCGTTCATAGAGGCACGTCACACGTCAGATGGGAGAGAAACAATTATCGGTCGGCGACACCAATACTGTACTCATCGACGGGACGCATAGGCAAGCGCGTTGCACGACGAAAACGCGACGACGTAAGCATTGCGCCCGACAAGTCTACTGCGCTGATGTAACGGTGGGCTCGGCGGTCTTCCATTTGTAGGCGCGGGGTGTGAATTCCTTGAACTTCGACCGCCCGGCAAACTTGGCGCTAACCTTGTTGATCGCAGCAACGTACAGGTCAAACTCGGCGACACCACGGATGCGCGAAAAGCCCTTGTTACCGACAACGCTGAACCACGTCGGTTGCGCCCAGCCAGGCGGGCCCTTCACGACCGTCGTGGTGATGTGATGGTCCGCAAGAATCTGGACCGCTTTCAGGGCATCGGCCTCGTCCGGGTAGCTCTGCACGATCACGTAGTTCAACCCGATGGTGCGCTGGCTGCTCTCGATGACGGAGGTCGTCGGTGGCAGGGTACCGTCGAGCGTGGGTTGGGGGTTGGCGCGGGATGGCACCAGGCTCGCGTTGGCGGTGGGCGTCGGATCTTCCTTCTGGACGGGCGATAGCGGATTGTCGTTGCCGACCTCCAGCACGGAAGAATTCGCCGCACCGGCGAGCAGTTCCTCGGTGCTTTCCTCGGCGATGACCGGGGAGCCGACGGGATGGAACCGTTGGCCGACTACAAACCCGACACCGAACGTCGCCGCGAGCATCAGGCCCAGTGCTACGGTGTGCGAAGACGGCAAGATGAACTTGAATGCGCCAAAGCTGCGTCCGCTGCCACCACTACTGCTGCTTGGTTCGGGAAAGTGGTCAATGGGGGTCGGTGCGGGAGATGGCGCAACGACATCGATCGGGGCCGACACGGAATAGTCTCGCTTGCGCGACTTGAACCACCACTTGGGTGTATCGAGCTTCGCTTCTGCGGACTTGCTGCGGTCACCACCGTGTATGACTTCAAACAACGCTGCTGCTGATTTGCCCTTGGCCATCCTTGACCTCGTGTGCGGATCTGTCGGCTGCGCTCCGTGCGGCCGGGGGGACGTCTTGTCCACCATTGCCCGAAAATTGCCCCACTGCGTGGACTCCAGAAGTCACACCGCTCGGGGACCTGCTTTCAGCCGTACGACCGTACCGTCTTGCCCGTTCGGCACAATCGTTAAGGTTTCCCGAACCGGCAAAGTACGTCGGCGGTGAATTTGGGTCAAGGAAATATGCCTGATTGAAAATCTTATCGTATCTTCCAGATGTCCCACGAACCGAGACGACCACCATGCAACGCCCGGTGATGAACCCGACCTATCACGACGACGCTCCAGCGCCGGCCCGGCAGCAGCGCTGGGGCCTGTGGCTCAAGGTGGTTGTGCGGGCGATGCGCATAACACTCGAACTGCTGCTGAGCAACCCGTTTCGCCTGCGCGATCCATCCCAACTACGGAACGAGGTTGGCACCCCTACAGGCCGTTTCGTTCGCGGCCTGTTCTATAGACTTGCGTTTGTCCCGTTAATCGCAGCCGCCGTCGCGGCGTTGCTGGTGTACGCAGGGACGCATCCTTCGGTTCCGTTGATCGATAAAGACCCGATCACGGTGGGCGTTTACTACGACCCCGTCACGTTCGCCAACGCCGAGGGAAACCGACTGGAAGGGTGGCTGGTGCCCGTCATTGACGCCAAGAAGGTCGTCGAAGAACGAGAGAACGTCCTCCGCATCAAATGGCCTGCGGTCGTACTGGTGCACGACTACGCGGAATCGCGACAGCAGATGCTGCCCTTAGTGCGCCCGTTACATGAGGCGGGTTTCGTTGTGCTCGTCACTTCTCTGCGCGGTGATGGAAGCTCTGGCGAAGGAGGCCATACGTTCGGGTTGCACGAGTCGAACGATGTCCTCGCCGCGGTCGAACTGCTGCGCCGTCGGCCGTTTGTCGACGCTTCACGCATCGCCGTGCTGGGCCTGGGCACCGGCGCAATCGCTGCGACGTTCGCCGTCGAGCGGGACGCTCAGATCGGCGCGCTCGTTTCGCTGCGTCCACCCGATGGATCGGATTTGCTTCTTCACCGCCACGTCATTCCGAAACGCATGCCTTGGATCGCGCCGTTGTGTGAATGGACTTTTGAGATCGCATACGGTGTGGATGCAAACGACCTGAACTCCAGCGCTCGCACGGGCGAACGGAGTGGTTCGACGTTGCTGATCCGCAACGCCGGCTCGTTGGAAGACACGGGCCTGACGGAACGGGTCGTCGACCACCTCTACCGGCACCTCCAGCAGGTGAAGACTGCCGATCTAAAATGAGGTTGATGTCCTCTGCTGAATACTGCGTGACTATGCCAGTGTGCCACCGACACGAATTGCTTCGACAATGCGCGCTGCCGTCGCGACGGCGGCCAATCCGTCCTCAGCGCTGACGATGGGGCGGCTCCCGGTCGTGACGGCCGTCACAAACGCATCGAGTTCGGCCCGGAGCGGTTCGACCTCTTCGATCGCCAGCTCTTCGACGTCGACCAATCCATCTTGGTTCAGCCCCGACAGATCCTGAATCTCCCCACGCCGCATCGCTGCCACGGCGTCCTTGATCGCGCCCATGTTGGGACCTTTGCGGACCACAATCCCGTAACGCTTCTGGTAGTCGACCGACACGTATGCATCGGGACTAAAGACCCGCAGCTTCCGTTCGGTCTTCAGGGCAAGTCGTGAGGCGGTCAGATTGGCAACGCAACCGTTTTCAAAGACCAGCCGTGCATTGCAGATGTCCTCGTGCTCTCCGATTACGGCTACGCCTACTGCGTCCACCGACTGCACCGGCGAGTCCGCGAGGTTCAGGATGATGTCGATGTCGTGGATCATCATGTCCAGCACCACGCCCACATCAATGCTGCGGAACGTCAACGGTGAGATGCGCACGACCTCCATGAACCGTGGGGCGATTTTCAACCGGCCCATGGCCCGGACGGCGGGGTTGAATCGCTCGATGTGCCCGACCTGAACCGTCGCGCCGTGCTTCCTGGCAAGTGTCGCGATCTGCTGGGCCTCAGCGACGTCCTTGGCCAATGGCTTTTCGACCAGGCAGGCCACCCCGCGCGTGATGCATTCAGTCGCGAGGGACAAGTGTGTCGTGGTCGGTGTAGCGATCGTAACGGCCTTGGCCTGATCGAGCAGGGCGGCAACACTATCGAACCCCTGCCCACCGTATTCCGCTGCCGTCGCGTTCGCTGCTTCAAGGTTGGCATCGTAAACCCCAACCAACCGCACCTGCGGGATCTGCGAATAAACACGGGCATGCAGCCGGCCCATTCGTCCGCAACCAATGACAGCAACGGGCAGACGGTCAGATGTTTCGGAAGTCGTAGTGCTCATGTTAGAACCCGACAGATTAAGGCATCGCGCCTGCCCCGGCCAGCCATTGGCACCGTGGGGCTTGCCTTTCGCGACATGTGCAATACACTGCCCATGCTTGGAGAGGTGGCCGAGTGGCTGAAGGCGACAGTTTGCTAAACTGTTGTACGGGGTAAACCTGTACCAAGGGTTCGAATCCCTTCCTCTCCGTTTAGTTCAATCCGCCCACCGTAAGTACGGACGGTGGCGTTGTTACTGACTGTGCCTCAAGGAATGCTTCATCGATTGTCCCCAAATTGTCCCCGCGGAAGACAATTAAGAGCCTGCCGGACGGTCGCGAAAAACCTCCATCACGCCGGGCTCACTGATCGAATTTGATCCTGGATCTTGGTAATCGGTTGGGCTGAACAAGAACGCGAAGGCGTCGACGATGTGTTGAATGCAGAGAATCCGAGTCATCCCGTCATTACGCGAACGGCAGAACGTCGCCTGAAATCAAGTTGCCGACCATGTCAAATGGTTCGGTATACTGCGGTCATGAAGATTGCAATAGGGCGTTTGGTACACGGCCTTCGACGCTGCACCGGCGGTAAGCTTTCAAGGCTTAATCCCTTGGAAGGCCATAGCGATCTGTTGAACACGGTTTTCGATGTCGTCCTGGGGCACTTCAACAAACTGCAGCGAGTTGGCATCGAGCCATTCGCGAACGCGGCGCGTCTCGTCGGCATGTGCCGGTGGGTCGGATTGAAGGACATGACCGTCCCATTGAATGAGTTGATGGCCATCGAGGTCTAAGAAGGAAATCAGCGATTTGTAATCCACCGCGACGGCGTATTCGCCCTTGCGCGGACCGACGACAAACTGGATAATGGAAGCTTCGAAAACGCTCATATGCTTTCACCTTTCTTTATGCAGTGTTGACCGCAGCGATCGGACGGATCGCCGCCGGGATGGGATAGGAGATGGTCTTGATCGCCATTTCGGCGGTGTCGTCGAACATACGGTAGTACAGTCCAGGATTTCTGAATTCGAGTGGCCCATCCATTCCAGCGCGTACTTGTAGGAGACGTTGTTCCGCGCGCACATCGAGCAGAACGCATGTCGAAGCGAATGGGTCTTGAAGCTGTCTGGATCAGGGAATTTGCACTTTCCGCAGAGCGCCTTCAGATGCTTGAGAATTGTGCGATCGTTGATCGGCGCGCCGCCATTGCGGTACTTGATGCACGGCGGTGCCGTCACCACCCGTTCGAAGGTACACGGAAGCTTTTCCAAGACTTTTCGCAATTCAGGGTGGATCGGAACACGCCGGATTCGCCGCGACTTGGTCGTGCCGCCCGACCCACCGCGCTGGACGACGATGAAGCCGGTCGCACCCTGGCCAAACAGAACGTCCGACCAGCGCAACTCCCGCAGTTCGCCGACACGCATGCCGGTGAAGACAAGGATTGCGATGACGACTGCCATGAATGGATTGGCCGCCGCCATCAGCGCCCCGACCTGCTCAGGCAGAAAACAGGGCTGCACCGCAGCCGGGGCCTCGGGGACGCTCGCGCCGGCGACAGGATTGACGAGGATCAACTTCTCCTTCGCGGCAAATTTGAAGAGTTGCTTAACAATGGTCAGCCGATCCACGACCGTCTTGGGCGCCAATTGCTGATCCTCGACCATCCACTTGCGGAACGACCAGAAGTCTTTCTCCACAAAGGCGCTGACGAGTTTAGTTGACTGCTTCTTCGAACCATTCGACAAGGTCATTGAGCACCTGGGCATACTTCACCATTGTTTTGCGGGCCCGCCCGCGATTGCGCTGAAGGTCGAGGTACTGCTGCACCACATGAGCCAGCGTGTGTTTCGGGATAATCCGACGTTCTTCACCCCGGCCGATCCGCTGGGCGACCTCGTGGGCGCGGCGGATCGAAACGGCTTTGTTGCTGCTGCCGGTCGGCTCGTAGCGGTGCTTCCCGTCGATGCAGTATTTAATCCAATACTTCCTGCCGACCTTGCCGCCGGAGGCGATGGAACCGACACGCCGGCCGATCTGCATCGGCGGTAGCGTTCCTTCAACGTGGTGGCGGTCGGCGAGTTTCACTTCATCAGTTCCTTCACGAATAGATCACGCCAGAACAGCAGTGGCTTGCCGCGCTTGACGGAATTCGCAAACCGCCCCTCGGAGACCAAACGCTTGAGCGTGGACGGCGCAAGCTTCGCCAATCTCGCCGCCGTTTTCAGGTCGAGGATCACGTCGTAAGGATTGTTGGGCGTGTCGAAGGCGCGGGACACGTCGCCGTTGGTCAGTGTGAGTCCAAGCGCGTCGGAACGGTCGAATTGATTCGTCATTCGTGGCTCCATTGCAAACCACAAACGCTTAATGCGTCATGGAGAGGGGCAAGTCCACTGCAGTTGCCAAACCCGGCAAAGAACGTTGGCGCGGGACAAATGCCTGCTTTTCAAATTGGGTGAGGTAACACCAGCGTATTCACTGGCGTCGAGAGTGCGGCTTGACCGACGGAGCGGACTTGCCGGATGACGACGAGCGAAATATAGCATCCGTCAGAAGACGGTCAAGCAATTTAAGCTGTTTTTCCAGTGTAATTAAGAAGTTTTTCGAAAATGATGTTCGATTTTCGACTTGGACAACTTAGAAACAAAGAATAGCTTGTCCAATTGATACTTCGTGATGCAGAACCGGCTGCCATCAGCCACTTCATCCTGCACGCAAATCCGTCGGCGGTCACCGGCATCAATGACCGTTGAGCGATCTGCTCAACAAGGTGTCGAGCAACTACCAGTACGTTGTCGATAGATTGAGTCTTGTTGAGACGTATGATTACGGCTTCTTCGACAATGCCACGTCGTCGGTGCGCCGGTGATTCCGAGGGTTACGTCCAGTCACACGCTCTCCTGCAAGGCGAGACTGGCCCATCTGTCCCGCAGCAACAGGACTATCTGTACTGCGCCCAGCGGCAACGGGACTACGATCTTCGTCACCCCACGACGCGCTTGGCGTCGATGCCGACGACGCTGCCGGCCGCGACGAACGCGTAGAACAGATCGAACGCCACGGTGGCATCCACCGTCTTTTTCGACGCTGTCCAGACCCAATTCACGTCTAACTTGGATCTGTATTCTCGCGGGCCAACGTCAACTGACTGAAACCCGAACCCGGAACCTCCCGGCCCGCTCTTCCCTCCACGTCGCCGCGAACTCCTCCGAAGTCTGGTACCCAAGGCTGCTTTGCGGACGCCGCTTAGACCGACCGCGGCCATCGCGCAGCTGGATGCACAAGTCTAGCGCGCGGACGCGCCGAATCAGCCTTTAGCCATCTCCAGCAAACCCGGCTTCAACTCCAGAAGCCCACTTCCTCAAAGTTCCTCCGATTTGAGGCATTTTCGCGAATTTTTCTCTTGACTCTTCAACCCCCGAAGAGGTACCTCCTCGCGCGCCCAATGGGCTTTGACTCGGTGCCACGGCTTTTCCCGCCGTGGCACTGGTCGTTTTACGAGGAGTCTTCGCATGTCAGACGTGATGTAGAACCTGCCGCCCTCCCTGCGGCAGAAACTTTTAGAGTTGGGCAAGGTCCGCGTGCAGTCGTTGCCGCTGCAGGACAACGGGTGGCTGGCGGACGCCGTCGGCATCCTGGTCGTCGGGGCCAGCTACCTGCTCGGTGGTGCGCCGGGGTCGCGGAAGTGGGGGTTGGCGACGCAGGTGGCGCTGGATCTGGCTCGCCAGGGCAAACGGGTGCTGATCGTCCCCACTGAAGAGCCGGCTGACCGTGTCTGGGAGCGGTTGCTGAAGATGATGGACAACTTCAGCGCCGAGGACATTAACACCTCGATGCAGAACCTGTTCGTCGAGCGCAACCCACCCTCGGTCGAGCAACTGCCCAACTACGTCAGCAGCCAGGTGCTCTCTCCGTCGGGCCAGTACCACGGCATTGCACTGGCGGTGCTGGACAGCGTGCAGGGTCACGGCCTGGTCAGCGCTGCGACACGGGCGTACGACCGTG
>JBBRHE010000009.1:0-35749 GCA_038223165.1 Tepidisphaerales bacterium | reverse complement strand
GAAGGAAGAGTTCATCGCCAGGCACTTCGTCGCGCTGTCGACCAACGCCGCCGAGGTAAAGAATTTCGGCATCGACACCGCCAACATGTTCGAATTCTGGGACTGGGTGGGCGGCCGCTACTCGATGGACAGCGCCATCGGCCTTTCGACCATGCTCGCCGTCGGACCAGATGGTTTCCGCAAGATGCTCGCCGGCTTCCATGCGATGGACGAGCACTTCCGCAAAACGCCGCTGGAGAAGAATTTACCGGTGATCCTCGGCCTGCTCGGCCTCTGGTACGTGAACTTCTTCGGCAGCCAAACCGTCGCAGTCCTGCCGTACGACCAGTACCTCAAGCGCTTCCCCGCCTACCTGCAACAACTGACAATGGAGAGCAACGGCAAGTCTACCACCCTCGACGGCCAGCGCGTTAACTACGCTACCGGGCCGGTGTATTGGGGCGAACCCGGCACCAACGGCCAGCACTCGTTCTACCAGCTGATCCACCAGGGTACGAACCTCATCCCGGTCGACTTCATCGGCTTCGCCAAAACCCTCAACCCGCTCGGCGAACACCACGACCTGCTGATGGCCAACGTCTTCGCGCAAGCCGAAGCGTTGGCCTTCGGCAAAACCCCCGACGAGTTAAAAGCCGAAAAAACCCCCGCCGATCTCATCCCCCACAAAACCTTCGAAGGCAACCGCCCGAGCACGACCATCCTTGCCGAGACACTGACCCCCGAAATCCTCGGCACGCTCATCGCTCTCTACGAACACATCACCTTCGTCCAGGGCGTCATCTGGTCGCTGGACTCCTTCGACCAATGGGGCGTCGAACTGGGCAAAGTCTTAGCCAAGCGCATCGTCCCCGAGCTGCAATCGGAGGAAGAACCCAAGCTGTCGCACGATACGTCGACGAACACGCTGATCGAACTCTACCGCAAGCTGCGCGAGTAAGAGAAGACGGCTCAATGCCATAGGTGTCATCGAGCCACTCGTGAGTGTGGACTTTTTAATGAAACAGTGTTTCAGCAGCCTGAAACATGTTTCAGCGCGACGCAACCCCGTTGATGATTGGTGACGCCGCCTTCACTTCAAGGGCGACCTTGGCATCGCGAGCCCCGTTGGCGCGAGCCTGATCGACGTAAGTGACGCGCAGTTTCTGACCGTCGAAGACAGAGACCAGGCCCGGTACCTTCTCGCCGATATCCAGACCCGTGCGGACGGCACCTTCGAAGATGCCCGTGTCGGCGCCGGTTTCTTTCAGGATCGCGACCTGCGAGTCGCCGTTGCCCGGGTTGGCAACGGTGACCATGACTTTGTCAGCGACACGTTCGTTGAGGTTCATGTCACCATCGGTCACGCGCAACCGCAGGGGTTGGCCGACGACGATCGACGTGGTGGTCTTGGTGGGGTCGCCTTTGCCGTCTTCATCGGTCAACTGTTCGGGGATCTCGAGCTTGCCGTCGGACCCACCCAGCAGGACGTCGCCCCACGTGTCCGGACGGTTGTACGTGCCGGTGGCCTTGGACGCGGTCCAGTAGAAGTGGACGCGGCTGCCCGTCTCGACGGTGAAGTTCATGCCGAGGATTTTTCCAGGCACGAGGTCGGCGTCGCGCACGAACTCCGTGTTCACCCGGCTTTCGAGGCGGTACCCTTTGTCCGTCTTCCGCATCGCCCGTGGCATCTGGTTGGGTTGGAGCGGCACGAACGTGTATCCGCGCGCCGATGCCGAGCGCTCGAAGTACGACTCGCCACCCGGGAGCGTCGCGTCCTCCAAACTGCCGACGGGCCACACCCAGAACTGCTGACCGGCCCCGCGCGCGCGGAGTTGTTCCTTGGTGTTCATCGTATCAATGAAAATCTCGAACGTGTCGCCATCCCAGAAGTTCGATCGTGGCGCGGCCTGCATCGAGCGGTTGGGGTCGTCCATGTCGAGCATGAAGTACAACCCATGCTTGTCCCACGCGACCTTCACCGGCACGGTCTCGGCGATCTGCAGACCCTCCTGGTTCTTGCCATCCCAGCGCTCGGGCTTGAGCTGAATGGTGGGGACATCTTTCCAGTCGTCGAAATTGCCATCGATCTTCATCGACCCTGTCATGTAGGGCGCGGTAACGAAAGCGAGTGATTTGAACGTAGGAGAATAGGGTTGGTCGTTCTCGGCCTTTTGGACCGGTTGAGTCGTCGGAATGACGACCCTCGCAGGACGCACGTAGCCGAGGTCTTCCTCGATGCCGGATGCGTTGCCCGTTGCGCCCGTGCGGGCAAATGCCTGACCGGCAGCGAGTTTGTTGTCGCGATCTTTCAGCTTGGACAGCAACGCCTGGTACTTCTCGTCATCCCAGTGATAGCCGTAACGATTGCGTGCACCGAGCGTCGTCGAGTTGCCTGAAAAATCGCTGGCACCCTGCCCCGCTGCTGACCCAGCGCCTTGGCCACTGCCGGCGCCTTGACCTTGGCCCTGTCCCTGCCCATTGCCGGCGCCTTGACCTTCACCCTGCCCGTGCGCCGCGGCCGATGCCATAATGCTCTGCCACTTCTTGCGGACACCGGCGACGCTACCGGGCTCTTCACCGGCGGCGAGCTCACCCTGCTCGTCAGCCATCAGCCCCCCGCGACCGGCGCGCAACTGGCCTTCCATGCGACCGAATTTGTCTTTCAATTCGACGATCGCGTCGCTGGGGCCTTTCACACCGCCCATGGCCCGCTGAATCTCACCGCGACCGCGCTCTCCACTTAATGCGGTCGCCACACCAGCCTTGGCGGCGGCGTCAGCGATGGACTTGGCCTGGTCGACCTGGCCGGCGTCGGGCTCGCCGTTGGCTTTCTCGGCATCCTTGAACGTGCCGCGACTTTCCACCTGGGCAACGGTGGTCTTGCCGACGGGTTCACCACCCGTGACCTGCCTGGCCAGCTCACCAGCGATGCGCTCACGAAGCGCCGCTTCATCGGCAGAGCCATCAACGCCCGCAGTGGAAAGCTTCTGCTTGTACGCCTCGACGATCTGGTCTGTCAGCTTCGGTGCTGTCGTCTTGCGGAATTCTTTCTCAAACGCTGCGGTCACCTTGGTCGCGACGCCCTGCTCGTCACCTTGGTCCGTCGTGGTCGCCTTGGCCGCTTTCAGGAACCGTGCAGACGACTGGGCACTTTCGGTCTGCAGATCGGCACCGGCGTCCTGGATCGCCTTGCGGTATGGGTCGAGCGCCTTCTTCGCTGCCGTCACGGCCTCGGCAAAGGCCTTGGGGTCGCCTTTCTCGGCAGCGGCGTCGGCGGTGGCGAGGCTCTTGTTCACATTTTCGAATGCCTGGTCAATCTCGGCCAAGCCCTCTTTGAGCGGCTCGGTCTTGATGTCGACGTTTTTCGTCGCGTCGGTCAGGTCCTTGCGCACATCACCGAGCGTTTTGGCGACGACTGCCAACCGATCGCGCTCACTTTGAACGATCGCAGCGGTGTCCGGAGTCGTCGCACCCTTCTTGGTCGCGGCTGCTTCGTTGACGCCTTTTTGCGAACGGTTGCGCGACGATTCGAGAATCTCTCCTGCTTTGGCTGCGGTGTCGCGGACGGCGTCGATGGCGGTGCGCAGCTCGCGCACGCCTTTGTCGCTTTCACCGCGCTCGTTCCTGGCCGCGTCGGTAAAGCCGGTGGCTAACTGCGAACCAACCTGTTCGCTGACTGCCTTACGGATGTTCTCGGCGAGCTTCTGACCGGCGTCACCCGTGAGTTGCTTGAACAGTTCGGCTTCCACATCACCGGCGGCCGTGTCGTCGAGGGCATCCTTGATGTGGCCCATCATCTTCAGGCTAAACTCAGTGCGGCTGGCCTCCAAGTCGGAATCACTCACGCTGCGATCGAGCACGTCCTGCGCCAAACGCGTCACGTCCGCATCGCCCGATGTCGCAGCGGCATCGACGACTTTTCCCGTCTGTTCGTCGGTCAGTTTTTTGTCCAACAGGCCCTTGAGATCACGCTTCAATGCGTCCTTCAGGTCCGCCTTCACATCCTCGACAAGGGGGTCGATGAACGGCTGGGTTGACGCTTCCATCGGCGCCATCTGACCGCCCATCGGCTGATCACTTCGCTGCATGGCGTCGGCGCGCAGGTCGGTGAGGGCCGAGTTGCCGATCGCGTCGAACCCACCTGCGGTTGTGCGTCCACTGCTCATGTTGGCAGCGGCGTTGGCGATACGGTCGGCGGCGGCGTCGTTGGCGAGGTCTTCGGGGCGCTCGTTGGCCAGCTCGGTTAGCCGCTTGTCAATGTCTGTGTTGGCAACGATTTCATCAATGCCCTTCACGACGATCGGGCGCGACCGCTCGCCAAACTGCTTGGCATAAGCAGGGTCGGAGACAGGCTCGGTCGCGTTGGCCTTCCCGTAGTTCAATAGGGGTTTAATCGCAGCAACGATGATCTGCGGTTCGTCGCTCATTCGCTGCTCGAACATCGCTTTCACATCAGAATTGACCTTCTTCACCAGTTCGTCATTCTTGATGCCGCGCGCGTCCAGTCGCTTGACGAATGCCGCGGTGAGGACAGCCGAGATGCGCTCGGACGCCTTTGCTTTGTACGCCGCAGCGAACGTGGCCTTCACGTCGTCGGGCAGCGTGCTGCGGCTGACGGCGCCGACGGTCAGGCGCAACGTCGTCTGACCACGCTCAGGCGCGCGGCCGGCTTCTTCGGCGGCAGTGCCCCACGAAGCGCCCAGACGTCGCGCGTCGAGTGACAACGCCGTCAGCGCTTTGGACGCGCCAGCAACGTTGCTTGCGGTCAAAGCATCCTTCGCGATCGCGCTCCCCTGCAAAGCGCCGGTCAGCAGTTCTTTCACACCGGTCAGCCGGGCGACGAACTGGTCGGTTCCCTGGGTCTTCTCGACCCCGGTCGTGACCGTCGCGATCGACTTCCGAAACGCCGCGCCAGCGGTCGCTGCGTTGTTCACATTCGTACTGGCCGTCTCGATCAGCTTCTTGATCTCGTCGGTGCGTTTGCCGTCGGCGTTGCGCGCCATCGCGTCCTGGGCGGCGTCGGCAGACCGTGAAGCAGCGTCGAGCTCGTCGCGAAACTGGGCCAATTGCTTGCCGGCCTCGTCGCGCGTGCCCTTCAGGTCGTCGAAGACCTTGCGCATCGATGCGAACGTGTCGTTGATGAACTTTTCGGTATCGCCGTGCAGGGGTTGCGACACCTTGTTCTGCATGTTCTGGCTGTAAAAGCGAACCAGTTCGGGCAGCAGTTTGTCTCCCACAATCGCCATGAACGCCGCAGCTTCGTCCTGCTCGGCGTTGCCGTTGATCGCGACGTTCACCGCGTCGACCATCTGCTTGTTCAACTCGGCTTGCAGGTTGCGCAGGTCGGTCTCGGTCGTGGCGCGGTCGGTCAGCGCCTTGGCCATCTGATCTTGAACGGGGTCGAGCTTCTCGGAGATCTCGTCCCAGACCGATTGCTTTTTCTGCTGTGGCAGGTCGGCGATCATCGTGTCGACCGCGTTCTTCGTCTGCTTCTTCACATCAGCGAGCGTCTCGGCTTGGGTTTTGGCTTTGGCTTGGGCTTCGGCCTGTTCCGCAGCGGCCTTCTGGTCGGCGAGCAACTGCGCCGCCACGCGCTTCTGCTCGTCCTCATGCCGTTGTTTCACGTACGCAGGCACACCCCACGACAGCCCAAGAATCAAGTGCGCAGCGATCGACACAATGATAAAGATGCGCAGCCGCTGACCCGTAAAATGACGACGCCAACCGGTGGGATGTGGGAATTGGGGGTGGTTGGGTTTCATAATGTGTACCGATCCAGTTAATCGCCTGTAGTGGCGCCACCTGCCCCGCGATACGGCGCAGCCGCATGTCTTTCGTAACCATGGGCGGCCCGCCCATGTGCTTCTGCTCAATCCAAAATCACGGGCAGGCCGCCCGTGGTACGGGCAAAGTTGTTGCTTCGAAGCGACCGCGACGCCGGCGTCGCCACTACAACTGGCCAGCCGACGCCTGCGCTTCGACCGGGGCGTTTCCCGGTTCCAGCTGGAAGCTGACCTGACCTATGCCCGCCGAGCGGGCGGCGTTCCATACCTGGATGATACGCTCGTATTTCACGTTCTTATCACCGACGATCACGACAACCGGTTGCTTCTGCTCGGCGGTTGTGTCTTCCTTGTACTTCTTCAGGTCGGTGACCAGCTCGCTGAGCTTGTCGTAGCGGTTCGTGTCGACGTCCGAGTCCGGTTTGAGCACGTGCCCGTCGGCGGTAACGGTGATGAGCCGCGCGTCCTCGATCGCGACCGACTGCGTCGCTTCGGCCTGCGGAATCTCGACGGAAAAACCTTCCTTCAAGGTCGGCGCGGTGATCATGAAGATCACCAGCAATACGAGCATCACGTCCACCAGTGGTGTGACGTTGATCTCCGCGATGCTGCGGCGGCGCTTCTTGCCTTTGCCACCCCCGCCGCTGCCCATTGACATACCCATGATTCGGCCCTTTCACGTCACACTTCGAACTGCTGTCGTTCTGAGATACCCGGAAGGATCTCTATGATCCCACAGCAAACACCCAGAGATCCTTTGGAGCACCTCAGGACGACGAGCCCCAACTTCGCCAGCTATTCGCGCGACCCCGGAACATGCGCCCCTTCACCGACGATCACTGGTTCACTGGCGTCATGCGAAACATGGGCGTTTTTCGGTGAACGTTTGAAGACGCCGGTCGAGAGGAACCATTGACCGAGCGATTCAACGAACATGTCGGCCTGTTCCTGCAGTTCGTCCATGCGGGCAGACAACCAGTTGTAGAGGAAGACCGCCGGGATCGCGACGGCCAGGCCTGCGGCAGTGGCGATCAACGCAGCGGCGATGCCGGGGGCGATTACGTTCAGGCTCGCACTCTTGGCGGTGCCCAGCATCTGGAACGTGTGCATGATGCCCAGCACTGTGCCGAACAGACCAATGAACGGTGTCGCGCTGGCGATCGACGCCAGGATGTCCATCCCGCTGTGCATGCGCGTGAACTCATTGCGGCTGGCGTGCTCCATCGTCATCTGCACCCGCTCTTCCACTCCACGCTTGGCCAGCAACGGATTGCCGTGACCCGCAGCGCCGTTGCTCGTGCCACGATTAGCGCCGGTGGTGCTCAACGAGCCATAGGCGGATCTGTAGATGATGACGTTGGGCGAACCGACCATCGAACCGGCTTTCCCACCCAGGCTCGCAATGTCATCGGCGGCCATAAATGCGTCGGCCATCTGCTTGTTGCCGGCCTTGGCGGCGCGGAGCACTTTCAACTTCCACAGCACGATGCCCCACGATGCAATCGAACAGATCAGCAGTAAAATGAGGATGCCAACCTCCAGCGCGCTCGACGCTTTGATTGACGTGGTAACCAACTGCCAGAACGAAGTGGCTTCTGCCAATGGAATGGCGACCGAGGGTAAGGCGACTGTCATCAGGTTCCCGTTCAACTAGGGTACGCACAGGCTTGACCACCACAGGACATCCCGCAGCGGCGCACCTATGGTACTGCCCAAGGGGGGGCCGTGTTGAACATTATTCGTCCAGGGAACGGGTCGACGGGCTGTGCGGTATTTGCAATATCGATTACGAAACCGTTGCAAATAATGCCCTGCCAACGAAAAAATCCAACCGCTTGGCGGTTGGATTGAAAAGGACTGTCTTTTCAGGCCGGATTGTCCAAGCCGCTACAACGGTTTAGTCCGCCAGCTTCAGGGGCATGTCGTACCAGGCGTCATTGCGCAAAACCTGCACAGACGCCACACGTGGTGACAATTCCTTCTGTTCCTTCGTCGCTTTCGGGATGGCGTTGCCGCGACCGTCGAAGAACATGGAGAAGTTCAGTGTTCGCAGTTTGCCCGGCTCAACCTTGGGCACGAACACGACGTATTTGCCGTTGATCCAGACCTCAAGGTTCTCCCAACTCTCCCCGGACAGGTTTGCCAGTTGGACCGTCTCGGCGGTGTAATTGATGGCGGCGACACCGTCGGCGGCACCCGCCTTGGGCAGGTCGGACTTGATCGGGTGCCGGTTGACCGCGTCGGCCGAGAACTCGGCGGTCTTCTTGTTCAACGCCGGGTCACTGTTCGGAATGATGCTCGGCCGCTGAGCACAACCGGCGGACACGAGCGTTGTCAGGATCGCAAATGTTACGGCATTCAAGGCAAATCGGGTGTTCATGATCTCTCCAGCGTCAAATACGGACTGGCAACAAGCCAACCCAAAACAGTTATCGGACGCTGTTCGTCACTTACATGAATGGCAATTGATGAGGGCACTTCCTGGTGGCAATCGGCCGCAGGGTTCGTTAATCTACGGTCCGATCACGATACGCGCGGGTGTAGCTCAATTGGCAGAGCAGGAGTTTTCCAAACTCCAGGTCGAGGGTTCGAACCCCTTCGCCCGCTATTCAACAATTCGATCCTGAAGATGGGGGTAGACCGGCTATCGGTCTGTCGGGACATTGGGCGACTGAGGAAGCCGCGGCGGGCCGGGGCAGGGTAAACGCGCTATCGCGCAGCCAGACGGTCCGGTGACAACCGGCCGAACTCTGGCATTCGAACTGTCGATGCAACTGCCTGTCTCGCTCGGCAAAGCAAGCGGTCGCCACAAGTTGGCAACAGGCGCGGTCCGACATCGTCGTGCCGCGGCGGTAGCACTGTGGCAAGGGGCGATCGGACCGGTCGATGGTCAGAATCGGAAGCGCCACACCGCTGGGAACATCAAATGTACGCATGACTTAGCCTAAGACGGGTTCTCTCCCTGACACATCATGTATCGACCAAACGCGATAAAACTGAGTAGAGCACCTTACATTTTTGTTTAGGCAAAATATGACAAGACCGTCCATGCCACCCTCTTCAGTGATTCGCCATGCTGGTTTCGCCATTCGGGCTTCCGTTCCCATGTCTTCTTCACATACCGAGACGTAAAATTCTTCAATGCTTATCCGCCCCGCTACCGCTGCCGACGTGCCGGCCGTTCTGCCGATGGTCGAGGCCATCTCGTCGTTGCACGAAAAGTGGGATCCGGACAAGTACACCAAGGTTGGCAACATTGCCGAGATGTATCGAAGCTGGCTCGCATCGCGCACGAAGGACGGCAAGAGCGTCTTCCTTGTCGCCGAGCGAGAAGGCGTGCTGGTCGGCTTTCTGGTAGCGACGATCGAGCATGAGATCCCGATCTACAAGATTGACCAGTACGCGTTCATCCATGACCTCTGGGTTGACGCCACCTACCGCAACGAGGGCATCGCGAGGCAAATGGTGACGCTCGCGATCGAGCGGTTCACCGAGATGGGCGTCAAGCAGGTCCGCCTGGAAACCGCCGCGACAAACGACGCCGCACGCACGCTGTTCTCCAAGTGTGGCTTCCGCGTAAGCACGATCGACATGTTGATGCAGTTGGGGGAAGAATAGTGGACAGGGGATTGTGGACAGTAAAAGAAAGCCTGCTTTCACTGCCCACTGACAATTGCCCCTTCTCTCTCCCTCGATTTCTCCGCCGCGAGCGTTACGCTATCGAGCCATCATGATCCTCTGCCTTGGCACCACACCCGCGCTTGCTCGAACGATGCTCTTTGACGAGGTCGTTGCCGACGACGTGAACCGCGCCCATTCCGTCTACGAGACAGCCGCCGGCAAGTCGATCAACGTCGCGAAGGTCGCGCGCATTCTCGGTGAGGACGTCGTCACGACCGGCTTCCTCGGTGGCGAGACCGGAAAATTCATCCGTGGGCAACTGGACCAGATGGGCATTGCCCACAAATTCGTCGACATCCGCCAGAAGACGCGCACCTGCATCACGGTCATCGATGAGCTGAACACGCAATCGACGGAACTGATTGAAGAATCCGAACAGGTTGACGACGCCGCGTGGGACCAGTTGCGCCGCACGTACAAGGAGCTGGTCGCCAAGGCCAAAGTTGTTGTGCTAAGCGGGTCGCTGCCACCCGGGGCTCCGGTCGAGTTTTACGGTGAGTGCGTACGGGCGGCGCATGCGGCGAAGGCGCGCGTGATCGTCGACGCCAAGGGACAGGAATTGGCGCACGCCATCTTTGAAAAGCCGTATCTCATCAAGCCCAACGAGATCGAGTTGGCGGAAACGACGGGCATCCCGATTGATTCGGATGTCACGCTGCGTGAAGGCATTCGCCAGGTGCTGCAGGCGGGGGCGGCGTGGGTGGTCGTCAGCCGGGGTGCGGATCCACTCATTGTCGCCGACAATGAGAATGCGGCGCAGATCACACCACCCGAGGTGGAGGTCGTCAGTCCGATCGGCTCGGGCGACGCGCTGGCGGCCGGCATTGCCGTGGGGATGATGCGCGGCATGAGCGTCCCCGACGCCGCCAAACTCGGCGTAGCCTGTGGCGCTGCCAACGCCAAGGGTTACCTCGCGGGCTTCGTCAAAGCGGACGACGTGTACGACCTGCACCCACGCGTGCAGATCGCGGGCTGGTGAGCCCAGTTCCTGCACGTCAATTGTCGAAAGTAGATTCACGCCGTTTCTCACTCGACAATCCACGATCAACATTCCACAATCGTCTTCCCATGTTTACCTATTGCCTCAACACCAGCACTGTGCAGGGACAGAAGCTCTCGCTCGTTGAGGAGATCGACCTGACCGCCAAGGCCGGCTACGGCGCGATCGAGCCGTGGATCGGAGAAATAGAACAGCACCGCGACGGTGGGGGTTCACTTTCTGACCTGAACAAGCGCATCACTGACGCAGGCCTGAAGGTCGCCAGCGCGATCGGGTTTGCGCCGTGGATCATTGATGACGACGCCGCCCGCGCCAAAGGGCTGGAACACGCCAAGCGCGACATGGATCTGCTGGCGTCCATTGGCGGGCAGATGATTGCGGCCCCACCGGTTGGCTATCAGGACAAGACCGGCCTGAACCTGTTCGCCGCCGCCGAGCGATACGCGGAACTCGTGGAAGTCGGTCGCCGGGCGGGTGTTATTCCGCAGGTCGAAGTGTGGGGATTCAGCAAGACGCTTAACCACCTTGGTGAAGCGATCTTCATCGCCACCGAGAGCGGTTGCGCCGACGCAGGGTTGCTGCTGGACGTCTACCACCTGCACAAAGGGGGCAGTGGTTATGACACGCTCGGTTTGCTCAACGGCAACGCCATCCGCATCTTCCACGTCAACGACTACCCCTCGATGCCCCGCGCCGATCTGACCGACAGCCATCGCATCTACCCTGGCGACGGTATTGCCCCGCTGCGGCAGATTCTCAAAACGCTGACCGACATTGGGTCCAACGCGTTCCTGTCAGTCGAGTTGTTCAACAAAGACTACTGGACCCAGGACCCGCTCGTCGTCGCGCAGACGGCGTTGAGGAAGTTGAAGAGCCTTCAGTAAGTTGTCATCCCGAAGAGAGCGGAAGCGACCTGAGTGATCTCGATAAGGCGAATGGTGCCTGCCATGTAGAGATCCCTCAGGTCGCTACCGCTCCCCTCGGGATGAAACACTGTGCAGGACTGAAAATCCTCTAGTTCGCCACCTCGAACTGGCGTTCCTTCAACTGTTCACGAACGACCTTCACAACCGCGCTGTCGAGCGTTTCGGCGTCGCCGGCCTGTTCTTTCTGCTTCTCTGCGATGTACTTGCCGCGCTCGGCGTTCAGGTCGTTGATCTGCTTTTGAATGTCCGCGCGCTTGGCGGCCTGCGTTTCGACGTACTTCGTGCGCTCTTCGGTGGATAGCTTCTTCAATTCCTCGGGCAACTGATCGTCCTTTACTTCGGCGACTTTCAGCTTCCCTTCCCGTGCGGCGTCGACGAGATCCCATGAGGAATTGTCGTACTGCACTTGCGCCTTGGCCACGCTGCGCTGCACCGCAGCGCCCGCGGCGACGGCGCTGGGGGCGCTGGCGACGACTTCGTCCTGCGCCAATTGTCGCGCGGCGTTTTCACGACCAACGAGACCCAGCGGGATGTAAGTTGTGTTCAGCTCGGCCGAGAGTTTCTGAATCTTCTCGTCCTGCGGCGCGATGATCCCACGGATCACGCGGTCCTTGTCGATCGTCATGTACTTGCCCTCGCCAAGCCGAGCGCCGTCGGCCCATTGGCCACTTCGGCCGGCATCGTCGGGACCGCAGTGAATTGTGTTGACGACAATGCTCCGCGCGATCGCGATGCCGCAGGCCATCTTGTAGTCAACGTCGCCTTGCGTGAAGGGCTCGTTGCCTGCGATGAAGATCGCGCGGTACGCGTCGCGCTGATCGTCCCAAACCAGCTCCTTCGTCGCCGCCCGGATGACAGTCCCGCAATATTCACTGCCACCGTTGGTCTTCAGGCCCCACAGCTTTTCACTAACGAGGTCGAGGTCGCTCGTAAACGGTTGCACCAGCCGCACATGGCCGTTGGACGTCGGCAAACCGTCGTTGCCGTACTCGTATAATGCCACCTGCAATCGCGGGCTGCGGCCGTCGCGCTTGCACCGCGCAAACTCGTTGACGATCGTCCACAACTGCGTGCGGGCCTGGTCGATTAACCCGTCCATGCTGTTGGACGTATCGAGCAACAACGCCACCTGCACCACCGGCGAACGGTCGCGCTCGCGGTCTCGTGCAACCAGCACCTCCGCTGGCTCGGCAGCGAACAGTGGGACCGCGGGAATCGACAACGACAACGCCAGCACGAATGAGAGTGAACGAACAGCCATAAAAGCCTCCTAAGTTAGGGACGCGAACTCTTGGACGCACTCGAAATGCGAAAGTTCCCAGACGTCGACCAACATGGAACAGAACCCCTGCTTTTTGAGTGTTGATGCGTATCATCTGCCATCGATGAAACTCCGCATCCTGCCCGACGAACGCTTCTCCTGCCACTCGTGCAGCAATTGCTGCCGTGACTGGCATGTGGAACTGCTGGATGGGGAAGCGGAGCGCATTTCGACCCTGAACTGGCCCCCCGGCGATCCACTACAGGGCGCGATGGTTCTCCTGAAGCATAGCGGCCGTATGTATCTCGCCCACCGTGACGACGGCGCGTGTGTTTTCCTTAACCCGGTTAACAACCTCTGCCGCATCCATGAGCGATTTGGCGGCGACGTGAAACCCGTCGGCTGCCAACTGTATCCATTTCAGATCATGCCCACGCCTGGTGGTGACGCGACGGTGACTGCGCGATTCGACTGTCCCACTGTCCGCAGAAACGAAGGTGAACCGCACACGGCCGAGTTGCCGCAACTGCGCCGTTTGGCTGCGAAGCTGAACTTGCCGACGGGCGTGGATGACGCGACGTGTTGCTACCTCGACGCCGATCAGATTGAAGCGATCTGCGAGTTTGCGGGAACGTTGATCAACGGATTTTCGAATAACGTCGAGCGGACGCTGTTCCTTGGTTCCCTTTGCGACTGGCTGCAAGGTCAATCGACGGACAACGTCGACCGCCCGGCGCTGGCGCAGGCATTTGGCGGGATCAAAGCTCAAGTTAACGCGACCGCTGGCCCTGTCGCGGCACCAGTCGATCGGCCGGGCCTGGTGCATCGTTTAGCGTTTCGCACGTTGCTGGCGCTCTACCTGCGGCGAGATGAAGACGTGCTCAACGGCCGCGCGGGTCGGTTCGGGCGCATGGTGTCCATGATTGCGGTCGTCCTGGGCTTCGGTGGCTTCCACGGATTGGGCGTTTCGCATCCCAAAGGAAAATTGAGAGGGGCGCACCTGTTCCGCCCCACCATTACCCGCCCCGACCTGCAGACCACTTCGCTCTTTTGGCGGATGATTCAAGGCAAGCTTGCCTCCCGGCAATTCTTCGGCCCCTCCAACCGCGGGCGCGACTTCCTTACCGGCCTGCGCTCGCTGGCAATGCTCTACCCGCTCGTCCTGGCGGTCGCCAAGTACCGCGCCGCCACGCGCAACGCGACCCAAGTCGACCCCACCGACATCGATTACGCCGTCGCCGCGATCGAACACAGCTTCGGCCGCGCCGCGGTGCTGGCGCAACCGTTCGCGAAGTCGCTGGAACGTCTGTTAAACGACCGCGACGCGTTTACGCGGTTGGTGCAGACTTTGTAGATCGCCCGGTCCGGCGCTTATGGGGTTGGTGACACGAGCGGCCGCATGACATTCATGACCTCTTGCGCGACGTCGTCGGCCGGGGTTTGTGTGAAACGTTTCCGGGACGGATCGAAGGGCTCGCAGATGACCGGTCCGTCGTAGTGGCGTTCGCGCAGGACGCCGAGAAAGCCGGTCAGGTCGACCAGGCCGGTTGAACCGGGCATGGCGCGTTCCAAGTCTTTCTGCTCGTCGCGCGGCCGACCGGTGACGCCGTCGGAGAGGTGAACGTTGACGATTCGATTAACGTCCGGGATGTGCCGCAGGTCGTCGAGCGTTCCACCACTGGTCCACCAATGGTACGCGTCGAGCGCAATGCCGACGCCCGGCCCGACGGCATCGGCAAGCTCAAGCGTCTCGGGCAATCGGTAAACAAAAGGGAAGGGGCTTTTGCGGCGCTTCTCCGTACCGCCGATAAACTCCAGGCCGACACGAATGCCAAGCGGCCAGAGGATGTCGCTCATGCGGCGTAGACGACGCACGTGGTGGGCAAAGTTGACCGCGTAGTCGAGCGTGTCGCTGGCGGGCCACACATGCTGGTAGGTAGCCCGGCCACCGGCTCGCGCGACGTGTGGGGCAATCGCAATGAGGCGATCCATTTCCTGTTCGAACGTCGCGTCATCCGATGCCAGGAACTGGCCAGGCAACCAGAACAGCCCCCATTTTAATCCTGCACTATTCACCACCGCCCGCGCGTGATCGGCCGACGCGGTCGATAAGAGGGCATGGCCGGGAAGGTCCACCCCGCCATAACCGTTTCGCGTTGCCAGTCCGACCAGCGCCTCGATCGTCGGTGGCTGGGCGATCCCCATCGTGGCCCAGTTCAAATTGATAAACATCAATCGCTTTCGTTGGGGACCTATCGGATATGGCATCAAACGATAATGGGCTCCCGAGCGCCAGGGACGCGCGGGGACGCGCCCGACCTACGTCTCATCACAGCCACCAGTTCAAATCCACATCCTTGAACACGCTGTCGTGCAGGTCGACTTCGTCGATCTCGCTTTGATCGACGGCGTTGATTTCGCCACCCTTGGCGACCTTTTCGGCCAGATTGGTCATGCGGTCGAAACGGGTCGCGTGACCGCTGAATCGTTGGATGCCGTAGTCGACGGCACCCTGGGTGTGGATGACGAAGGGCCAGTCGCTGGCTTGCAACAGCAACAGTTCTCTGGCGGCACGGTCCATCAGGTCTTTGACGGTTTTGTTCGTCTTCCAGGGCAGCTCGTGCAGGAGCTTGAGCATGCGCCCTTCAGCGCGGTACTCGATTTCCCACATCCACTTCCCCTTGTCGTTGATCCAGACACTGTGGTTGCCGTTCTCACCCCAACTGCCTTCTGGGAGGCGCATCACTTTGTCAGGTGGATGGTGGTACAGGGCTTCCTCGGCGGTCATCAGCTTCACCTGCTTGTCGTTCGCGAGCGTCAGGATCACGTCGCGCAGGAACTGCACGCCTTCAAACCACCAGTGACCGAACAGCTCGGCGTCGAACGGCGCAACGCAGACGCCCTCGCGACCGGACCAGAACTTGTATTCGCCTAGCACCTGTTTCACGACGTTTACAAAGTGCTGCGCGTGCTCGAAGGACTTGGCCGGCACGTCGTCGGGGTAATAGCTTTCCTTGTCACCGAGCGCGGTCTTGTTGCTGGTGATCTTGTGATAGCGCAACCCGCGTTCACCGTGTTTGCGGTGGAATTCGAGGTACTGACCGGAACCGGGGTAACCGATGGAACCGCTCCAGACCTGTTCGGAGATCTTGGGATGTCGACCGAACGCGAACGTCTTGGGCACGCCCGGCGTGCTGGCGACGCCGGTGGGTTCCAGTGGATGTTTCCAACCCCGTTTCTGGTCCCAGTGGAGCTGTTGTTCGTTCACCGGGCGGAAGTTCCCGTGCTCCAGTGTGCCCAGTGGGTTGCCGCCGGTGATCAGGTGCGTATCGACGAAAAAGTGCGTTACTCCCGCGTCGGCGATGAATTTTTCCACACCCGGTCGACTGCGCGGGTTGTCGTAGAGCACTGCGGGCATCCAATGTTCCCACGCCGGGCGATACGCGCATTCCGGCAGCCACATGCCGCGCGGTTGGATGCCGAGTACGCGCTTGCTCGTGTTGGTCCCGGCGGACATCTGCGCCCGCATCATCTGGTCGTTCAGCAGCAACGGCATGTAGGCGTGCGTCGCGTTGCTGGTCAGGATCTGAATGTGTCCTTCACGGAAGCGTTTGCCGAACTCGCCGGGGATGTCTTTGCCGATGCGGTCGAAGTGTTCGATCTTCTTGCCGAACCAGTCCTGCCACCGCTGGGCCAAATAGGCCTTATGAAGGTCACCGGCCTTGCGGAATTCGGCTTCATCGGACTTGGCCAGCGCGATGCGTTCGTTGAGATACTCGACAAAACCAACCTTGAACCGATCGTGTGATAACTGTTCGAGCAGGATGGGCGTCAACCCGATCGTCAGCGCGGGTCGCGCCTTCATTAGCGCCGCTTCCCCGACCATGTCGAGCAAGGGTAAGTACGTCTCGCAAGCCGCCTCGTACAACCACGCCTCCCCGTGCGGCCAGGATCCGTGGTGGAGGACGTACGGCAAGTGACCATGAAGGACGATGCACAGCGTGCCGAGGGATTCGCTCATGTGACAGACAATTCTAACCGTGCGGGATGGGATTGCCTACGCTGGGAATGCCACATCAACATGATCGCGCGTATCGCATAAGGAAAATGCCATGAAAGCGATCAAACTTTCCGAATCTCGACCTCCTGCTGCACCGCCTGCACCCACCCCAGTCGTTCCGCGATCACCTTCCGTCGGAACTCGAAGATGTCGGTCAACTGCTTGCGCACGACCAGACCGTTCATCATCTGCCCCAGAATGCCAAACGGAATCTTATACAGCACGCGATCGCGACACAGTGTGCCGTCGGCGACAGGTTCGAATGTGTGTTGGTGGTGCCAGAGTGTGTACGGCCCGTTCAGCTGCAGGTCGATGAACTGACGTGGTGGCGTCCAGTCGATGATCCGCGTTCGCCAGTGAATCGGCAGGCCGGCCCAGCGGATGGTGTAGGCGATGTGGGTGTCTTGCTGAATATGGATCGGCCCGGGAGTGGTGACCGTGAAGCGCAACCAGGGTGGTGTGATAGCGGGCAGGTTGTCGGCGGTCGCGAAGAAGGACCACGTTTGCTGCAGGTCGGCCTTTACAATGAACGCGTCGGTCAATTCATAGGTCACGGGGGGGTCCTAATCGAAATTCGCCATCAGTCGATAAAACGGTCAGCCAGTTCGGGGGTCGGCAGGCGGCAGGCGTCCATACGGCCGAACAGCCTGTAACGGTTCGCAGCGACGAGGTTGTACAACCAATCTGCGACCGGTCGCGGAATGACAACGCCCACCTGCAGCAGCGGCCACGGCCAAGGGAGATGCCGGGCCATTCGCAGGACAGCACTGGATCGCGTGTAGGCGCGACCCGCATCGATCACGACGACGGTCGACAGCCAATTGGGTTGGTCGTGCTCTCGCAATAACTTCTGACCGCCGGCCGACTGTTGCGTGGCAAAGCGAAACCGATTCGCCGTGTCGCGATCGATGACGAAGTTGACCGAGGCGTTGCAGAACTTGCACACGCCGTCGAACAGCATGATGACTGGGTCAGCGGGCACAGGTATATGGTATTCGATGAACTGAGGAGCCGCGCGGTTTCGCGAGTTTTGGAATAACAGACAGTTCGACCTAATCGATGTCGGCTTCAGTTCGCGCCCAATGCTTTCGCAGGCCCAGGACGGCAGCAAAAACGAACAGAGGCATCGCCAGGAAGGAAAGGCCTAGGTCGTGTTGCGACGATGAGGTCATCGTCGACACCAACACCGCCATGCTGATCGACACGGCCGCGAAGATTACGATTTCACGCGTGGAGGGGAGGAATTGACGCATCCGTGTGTTCCCGAAGTTATTGCTACCAGTCACATCCTGCGACAGCAGCGTCGAACAAATTGTGAGAGGCAGAAAGAGTAAGCCCGATTTCATCCGCGCCACAGCCCCGTGTAGCGAGCAGCGAACGTAGCGTGTCAATGGGGAAAATTCCAGAGAAAAACACGCCGCTTACGGCAGTCCAGCCAACTGTCTGGAGTTTGATGGAATCCGACATGTGTAACGCCCGTCACTCCAGTTTCGCTACTGCCCATTTCAAGGGGCTCATCCAGGTGCCCGCGTTATTGGATGCGCTCAGAAACCAGTTGCGGCGTGGGTTGCCACTGGTCAGGATCGAGACGTTGAACCGCAGAACGTCATCAACCTTCAACTCGGCTAAACCGAACGCGACCGCAGGGAGGAAGGCTTCGACCTGATAACTGCCGTCGCCGGTTGACTTTGATGCTACTTGCGCGCCCACCGGTGGTGACGGCCGGCGAGGCCAGTTGAGGGTGACTTCGCCGCGACCACCGTCCTTGTTTTTGTTAAAACCGATGTAGCAACGGTCGTCACCGTCGCTGTAGTCAGGCGATCGGTCAGCGGCTTGTCGCCCGAAGAACACCTCGATCGCGTCACCGTTGAACCATTGGCTAGCCAGCGGTTTCGGATCGGCCTGCGGAACACGGGCGGCGATATACAGCCCGTCGGCGTTCCATGCAGCCCAGATGCGAGCGGTCGGAGTGGTCGTATCGCTGGCAATCGGATCGCACCGGACCGGTTGCTCACCGATATGCTTCACCCAGTCGTCAGTCGACCCGTCGATCGTGATCGACTTGTCCATTCGCGGCAGGTTCAATCGCGTTTCCCGTACGTGGGCGCGACCGGCCTTGGGATTGCCGAACATCTCGTTCGTGAACAGCAGGACGTGTCCACTCTCGGCCGTCACCAGCACACCTTCGGAAATGAGTGTACCGGCCTCCATGTCGGGTTGGAGGAACATGACGTGCGTCGGCACGACCTTGCCCGCCGTCGCGAGGTCGCCGTTGACGATGAAGCGATAGGGACCGAACACCGTCAGCACAAGCAGTTCCTTCCCGTCGGCCGAGAGGTCGGCAGCCGTCACCGGGGCCTTCAGGGGGATCTCCGTCACCAGTTCCAGTTTCGGCGCCGCAACGGGCAGGACGGATATCAGTGGGAAGCGATACATCTTCGCGTTGCCGAGGTCTCGCTGTTTGGAAACCAGGTAGCCGTGATTCTTCCAGATGAACAGTGCCTCGCAGTCGAACGGTTGGTCGAGATAGCGGAACGGATAGGTCGCCGTCACCCGTAACGGCGCCGCGGGCTTCGGTTGCGCCGGATCGGGCTCGTCGATCTGATAGACAACCGGATTGCGATCGGCTCGGCGGGCGTTGTTGCCAGTCTCGGCGATATACAGATGCCCCGCATCATCCGTGGCGATGTCTTCCCAATCGTTGTTCTTCGCAGCGATGTCGTACGTCGCCAGAAGTTTGCCGGTTTTGTCGACGGCGAACACCTGCGGCTTGTTGCCACTGTCGTTGTGCGTCCAGAAAACGCCGGCATGCTTGCGGCTGGCGACGATACCGGAACTTTCCGGGATCGACTTGTCGAGATAACCGGCGACAAACTTGAAGCCGGGGTCTTCGGGGGCAACGGTGGTCGTCGGCGCTTGCGCAAAGGCAGAAGTAGCGAACATCAATAGCGCGGCGAAGGCCCTCTCCGCAACACGGGCAAGAGTGACCGTCTTCACCGAGGCATGGGCGCTTCGCCTATGTGTGTGAACCGGCAAAGGATTGGGTTGGCTCATCACCGCTCCCCGGTCGAAGACACGAACGACATTGTTGCTTCGCTCCCGCAGCATAGGCGAGACGCCCATGCCACAGTGAATACCGCAGACGCGAGGCGTTCGATCGCTTGTAATCGTAATCTCGCGGACCATAGCGGCGTTTTACCACTCGACCTTTACCTTCTGTCCGCTCTTGGCGCTGTTCACTGCGGCCTCGACCATGGCGAGGCTCCTGATGTTGTCGGTGCAAACGGTCTGCGGGGTGCGGCCAGTCTTGAGGCAGTCGATGAAGTCGAAGATCAGTCCTTCGTGCCCACCTCGGCCGGGCGATAGCAGGACGACCGGGATCGCGTCCTCCTGCATCTGCGAGTAAAACTCGTGCTTGCCGTTGGGTGCGACGGTCTGGGCCTTCAGGTTGGACATGCCATCCCATTTCGCGGTGCCGTTCTTCCCGATCGCGCGCCACTCACCGTTCCAGTCGGCGTGCAGACCTTCGCTGCACCACGAGCCGCGGTAGCTGAAGACCAGGCCGTTCTCGAACTCGAAGATGCAGACCGCCGAGGCATCCCCCTTGTACCAGCTGTGTTTCGGGTTGAACGAATGACAGTAGACACTGACCGGGTCGGCCTTAGAGATGAAGCGCGCCGCGTCGAACGTGTGGATCGCCATGTCGACGAGCAGTGGATAATCCATCAAATCGCGAAAGCCACCCAAGTGGGCGCCGATGAACATGTCGGCGTGCAATTCGTTCAATCCACCGAGTTTGCCATGGATGAAGTCGGTGTACGCGATGATGTTGCCGTCGAACCGGCGGTTCTGCATGACCGCGTAGGTCTTGCCACTCTTCAACGCTTCGCTGACGACTCTGCGGGCCGACTCGATCGTCGTGCTGAGTGGCTTTTCACCTAAGACGTGGCAACCGGCCCGGAGCGCCTCGGTGGTGACCACCTCATGAGCGACCGGGACCGTGACGTCCCACACCACGTCGGGCCTGGTGACCGCGATCGCATCTTTCAGGCTGCCGAAGATCAGGTCGGTCGACAGGTCAAATGCACTGGCGATCTTTTCAGCATTGGGTCGGTGCAGGTCTACCAGTCCGACGACGGTGACGTCCGACAACTTCCGTGTAGCGGCCATCCAGCCATTAGACATGCCGCCGCAACCACACATCACGACTCGAATGGGCCGGTTATTCATGGCTTGCGATTATGCAGTCGCTGGACGAGTCTTACAACCCACCCAGATTCGCGCGATTTCGCATGATGGAAGACAGCGCGCAGTTCGTAAGCGGTGGACCCCTGGTTTGTCGAAGAATCGTGCGGCGATCGAACGCGGGTAATCACCGAGCCAGAATCAGTGGAAGTAATTCGCTTGGAAATTGAGCGTAAAACACGGGTTTTAGAAAATTTACGAGACGACAATGAAGTTGGCACGGAGTTCTCTATAGGGTTATTCGTTGCCGTCGCGGTGACGGTGATGAGTGGCCTTGAGCTACTCAAAAACATGGAGCGCGGTTGGTTCCCACGGGCGGTGTCGTCCGGCCGACGGTCGGTCGGACGACACGCTTGCCCGGGGGTTTTCAGTTGAGGCGCTTCCAATTTCCGCCGCGAGATACGAATACGGGCAAGTAAGAATGATGTGATCCTTCGCGACCGGTTGTCTGGGCCTCATTCCTTCAAGGAACGTTACTCCTTCCCTAAACGTTCATTCGCTTAGTCAAAACGATACACCCGCAAGGGTTGCGAGGTCTGGCTTCTCAGGGGAGAGTCAGGCCTTGTTTTTCTGCTGCGCAAACCAGATCGTCTTATCGCCTAGGGGTTTCCCGCTTCCTATGAAGTGGCAAGTTGTGCAATTGACGGTTTGCACGTCACGCCCTAAGGTTGCGCGCATCTAACGATGGGGAGTAGCCCCCCGCTGTAGCGGGCTGCGACGGTCGTCAACACGGATGGGTTCACCACCCCTCCCGGCCGCGCGGTTGATAGGTCGGATCATTTCGACCTCATGGGCGAGACCACCGGGATTCTGTCTGCGGTGGCACGCGCGAGACTCGGCGGCTCTGTCGAGCGGTTTGCTCACCCCGTCGTTGAGGCTCTCCATGTTCTGGATCTGGTCCGGGTTTATCCTGTTCGTCCTCATTCTCCTCGCGCTCGATCTGGGCGTCTTCAACCGCAAAGCACATGTCGTCAGCGTGAAGGAAGCGCTCGGGTGGTCGGCGCTGTGGATCTCGCTGGGCCTGCTCTTCTCCGTCTTCGTCTACTTCGGCTACGAGAATCATTGGCTTGGGCTTGGACGCGCCCCTGACGGCTCGGTCGCGCTGGACCCCGTTGACAAGATGCCCATGGAAGGCCACCACGCTACGGTCAAGTACATCACGGGCTACGTGATCGAGAAGTCGCTGAGCGTCGACAACATCTTCGTCATCGCGCTGATCTTCGGCTACTTCAAGGTCCCTGCGATCTATCAGCATCGCGTGCTGTTCTGGGGCATCCTGGGCGCCCTGGCGATGCGCGGTATGATGATCGGCATCGGCGCGGTCCTCATCAAAGAGTTCCATTGGATCCTCTACATTTTCGGTGCCTTCCTCATCATCACCGCGATTCGCATGATGACGATGAAAGAGGAATCGGAGGGGGACGTCGGCAACAGCTTTTTCGTGCGATTGGCCAGACGGATCTTCCCGGTCACCAACAACTTCCACGGCTCGCACTTCCTGGTCCGCGCCGGATCGAAGGCTTCACACGAACCGGAAATTGCGACACAGCATGGTGGACCGTCACTGGACGACGACAAGCAGATCGTCGTTGATTCGGCCGTCGACGATGCCAAGCCCGGCACACTGATGCTGACCCCGTTGGCGCTTGCCTTGATCGTCGTCGAGACGACCGACCTGATCTTCGCCGTCGACTCGATCCCCGCGATCTTCGCGATCACCGGTGACCCGTTCATCGTCTACACCTCCAACGTCTTTGCGATCCTCGGCCTGCGCAGTCTCTACTTCGCGCTCGCCGGTGCCATGAGTGCATTCCGCTACCTGAAGATGTCGCTGGCGATCGTGCTGGCGCTGGTCGGTGTGAAGATGCTGGTTGCCGACTTCTTCAAGAGCTGGATGGGTCAATCGTTCAACTTCGTGCTGCTCGGCTTGATCTTCCTGATCCTCGGCGCCGGTGTCGTCGCGTCGATCCTCGCCAACAGGCGCGACGCGAAGAACGGTGTCGCCCCCACACACTGATATGTGAAATGAGGGCTCCGGCGTGAGGTGAAAGCAATTGCTTTCGCCTTGCGCCCGGCCCGTTACGCCTCTCTTCTCAGACGGTCACGATGATGTCCCCTTTCGCGTCGACCTCGACCGGATACGTCATCACGCGGCTGTTCTTGTCATACAGTCCTTTCCCCGTCGGGATATCGAACTCCCAACCGTGCCAGGGGCAGCGGAGGACGCGGCCTTGGAGCGCGACCTCGTACTGGTGGACGTCGGCGGGCTTGTGGGTCGCGTGGACACTGCCCTGGCAGAGGGGCGCGCCGTAGTGCGGGCAGACGTTGCGGATCGCGTGGAACTTGCCGTCGATGTTGAACACACCGATCGAGTGCGGTGGGACCTCGACGATCCGCCGTTGACCCGGTTGCAGTTCATTGGCAGCACAAACGGTCACGCGCTTGCCGACCTTGGCCTTGGGGGGCTGAGACTCGAACGCGATCTTGAACGCATGGTCGATCGCGCGGTTCTCCATGCCGTACGACGTATCGATCGGCAGTGGCTTCGTGTTGGGATCAATTGGATTGCTCACGCCGTCACCCCCACCGCCACCGGGCGGGATGAGGTCGTCGTTGGTAACGTCGCGGGCAGCTTCGGCAAGCCGTACAGCTCGGCGGCGTTGTCGTAGAAGATGCGGCGCTTCAGCTCGGGTGGCGTCGCCCGGGGCAACGTGCGGTTCGGTTCATCGAAGTCCCAATGCGGGAAGTCGGTCGCGAACATCAGTGTCCGCTCGGCGTGCAGGATCTCGAAGATCGTCAGCAACTGCTCGGGCACCGCAGGCTCTTCCAACGGCTGGGTCGTCAGGCGCACGTGGTCGAAGATGTACTCACTCGGTGCCCGCCTTAACCAGGGTGTGGTGCTGCGCAGGGCTTTGAAGTTCTTGTCCAACCGCCACATCGTGTGACACAGCCACGCAATGCCCCCCTCGCAGAGCACGAGCTTCATCTTCGGGAACTTCTCGAACACACCCTCGGTCACCATACTGATCAGGTGCGCCTGAAACGTCAGTGGGATCGCAGTGTGCCATTCGAAGTACGTGCTCGGTCGACCGACCGGTGTGGCGCTGTCCAGCGATCCTTCCGACCCCGGGTGCAGGCACAGGGGCAGGTTCATGTCGCTCATCGATTCGTAGATCGGGAAGTACCGGCGATGCCCGTACAGGTCGCGGCTTTCACCTCCCACGTTCACCTGCACCATCTGCGGGTGCACACCGGCGCGACGGATTTCCTTGATCGCCTCGGCAGGGTCATTGAGATTGATGCAGACGCTTCCTAAGAAGCGCTTGTCGGCCGCGAGCCAGGTGTTGATCTGCCAGTCGTTCCATGCGCGCGCCAGCGCGTTGCCCGCGTCGATCTGCAACGTCAGGCTGACCTTCATGCCCGGTGGCTGCAGAATGCCGTAGTGGATGCCGTACTTGTCGAAATGGTCGACGCCGACCTTCAGCGGGTCCTTGCACTCGGCGTCGCGGCGCGTGACACCGAACGGGTTGGAGTACCCCGCGCCCGGCGCGCCACCCAGTCCCTGCCGTAGCGCTTCACGGGCGCTCTCGGGAACGAACGGGTCCAAGGGGTTCTCCTTGGTGGCTTCCGGATGGATGTCACAATCGATGATCGGCACGTTGGCCATGGTGTTGTTCCTTTGTCAGCAGAATCGATACGGATGACACGTCTGCCGCACACGTCAGGTCAGATCATGGCAAATGTGCCTTATAAGCTGGACATCGCAAGGCGAATATCGTCTGATTTGATCTCTAATTGTCGCATGCGACCTCCAGCCACCCATTACATCGCCACGCAGACCCTGGCGTTGCCCGCGCAGGGGATCGCGTACCTCGCGATCGCGCAGGTCGGCATGGGGCCTTCGCATCGCCGGCACCAGCATGCTGAGGTGCAGGTCCTGTGGATGCTGGCCGGCTCGATGGGGATGGAGTTCGAGACCGGTGAACCGATCTCGATGGACGTGGGAACCGGATGCGTCATCCCCTCGCGCCTCGCGCACGCGGTGACGCGCCCCAGGCGACCCAGCAACGACCAGGCGCGGGTCGTCGACCTGCGCATCCCCGACGACCAAGCCAACCCCTTTCGGCGGTTCCTCGCCGATCTGGGCACGACGGTCACGCGCTTCGACGCGCCCGCCGTCGGTGTCGAACGCGCGACCCATCGATTGCAGACCGCGATAGCCAATACCGGTTTGGCGCGACAGGCGGGCATTCTGTCGGCGATCTGGGAACTGCTCGCGACCCTCGCGCCGGTCAGTGGTGAAGGATGGGTCAGCACGGTGCTCACGAACCGTGACCCGCGCATCACGCAGGCTGAAGACTTCTGTCGTCATGGGCTCTCCTCTCCGTTGACCGTCGACGACATCGCTGGTGCCGTCGGTCTGTCACGCAGCCAGCTCAGTCGGTTGTTCTACGACGCCTATCAGCTCGGCCCCGCAGAGCGGTTACGGCAGATGCGGATCGAGCTGGCCCGTCATCTTCTGTCGGCGACCACCCTGTCGATCAAGGAGGTCGCCCACGCTTGTGGTTTTACGCGCGCCAACCATTTCGGTCGCGTCTTCCAGGAGATCACCGGGACGACGCCCGGGGCATTCCGCTCGGGCACCGGTCGATCGTCCGAATGACACGCGCGCCCGCGTCGGGTACAACGCCTGCCCATGACCCCGACTGCGCTGCTTGGCCTGCTGATCCTCATTGCCTACGTGCTCGGCTCGATCCCCTTCGGGCTGATCGTCGCCAGGAGCAAGGGCGTCGACCCACGCACCTCCGGCAGTGGCAACATCGGCGCGACCAACGTCGCTCGTGTGCTCGGCGGGAAGAAGTGGTTCTTCCTGGTCTTCTTTCTCGACATGCTCAAGGCGCTGATCCCGATGCTGATCGCGTCCGTCATCGTGCGCGACGTGTCCAAGACGCCCACCCTCTACGCGATGTGGATCGGTTGTGGTGTGGCTGCGGTCCTCGGGCACATGTTCAGCCTCTTCCTCAAGTTCAAGGGAGGCAAAGGCGTCGCGACCAGCGCGGGGGTCGTGCTGGGGCTCTGGCCGTACTACACCATCCCCGGTGCATTGACGATCCTGACCTTCATCGTCGTCTTCTACCTCACCCGCTACGTCAGCCTCGGCTCGATCGCCGCTGCTGTGTCGATGTCAATCTGGTATGTGCTGATCGGGCTGTCCCAAGGTTGGCCCATCACCGGTGAGCAATGGCCATTGCTGGCGTTCGCGCTGCTGATGGGCGCGATGATCATCTACAAGCACCGATCCAACCTCACCCGACTCCTGGCGGGGACCGAGTCCAAGTTTGCCAGGAAGACGACCTGACCTCACCAAGATCGCAAAATAATCTTTTCAGACCCCCTCTCTCCTTAAGCATTTTCAAAATAACAACTTACGAATTTTCACCCCTCATTAAACCGACCGCGAACCGACATACAAACGACAGAAAACGACATAGAAACGACACGAAACCACGGCCGTCCATATGATGAAACGTCCTGGCTGACCTGACCCACCTGATTCCCGCGCGCAGTGTCCACCCGAATGAACTCCGAGCGCGTTTGATTGCCAAAGAGCATCACTGGCCTACGCCTCGCGTGTGCGTTGTGACGAAAGCCTGCATTGATCCGATGTCGGTGCGCGCCAGCACGCTCATGCGCGCATCAATTGCCCACGATGGGTCGGTTTCCTCAGAATTTCCGATAACAAATTCACGGAATTGCCCTGCGGAGCGATGCGCGACAGCGCGTCGCCCAGCGCACACTGACCGTCAATTGCAACCTCGGCGAGGGGCACTGAATGCCCGTCCGCTCCATGCAGTAAACGCGACCGTTGCGTGGCTTATACTTTCGGCTTCACCCACGTCTTGGTCCGCGCCCCTTCGTACATCGCTTCCATGACGGCGCTGCGGTACGCCGCTTCGCGCGGTTTGACCAGGGGGAGGTCCTTTTTGCCACCGATCGCGTCCAGCCAGAGCTCGAACGCGTGGGGCAGCGCCGTGGGCAGTTCGCTCTTGCGAAGGGGTTGGCTGCCATCGTGCAGTTTGTCCTGCTTGGTCTGGAAGAACAGGTTGTCGTTGATGACCGAGGCGTGGCCTTGGGTGCCTGAAATGTTGTACTTCAACGGGTCGGCCAGGTCGTTCCAGCTCGCAGCGAGCGTGCCGATGATGCCACTCTTAAAGCGGATCAACCCTTCACCGGCCTCGTCGCAACCGTAGCGGTTCGTGCCGTTGTCGAGCTGGGCGGTCACTTCTTCGACCTCACCGAACAGCATGATGAGGATGTCGAGTGAATGCGTGCCCAGGTCCCCGAACGCGCCGACACCGGACTGCTGGGTGTCGGTCATCCAGAGCCATTCGTTGGCGACGTCGTTGGGCTTGGCGTCGAACCAGCCACCGAGCGCGCCACTATGACAGTTGCTGCCGCGCACACGGGTGATCTTGCCGAACGCGCCCTTGTCGACCTGCTGTTTGAGGAACTGAATCTTCCCATCCCCGCGCTGGAAGTAGCCGGTCTGGAATATAATGCCCGCTTTCTCGATGGCGTCGGCCTGCGCGAAGGCGTCCTTGCTGCCCATGCCCAGTGGCTTCTCGACGAAGACGTGTTTCTTCGCTTGGGTGATCTTGCTCACGATCTGCTCGTGACGGTTCGTCTCGGAACAAACCGCGACGGCCGTCACGTCCTTGTCGGCGTAGAGGGCCGCCTCGTCGACGACGGTAGCGCCCAGTTCCTTGGCCCAGTAAGCCGCCCGGGTGGGGTTGGGGTCCCAGACCAGCTTGACCTTGATGTCCTTGCGGGCCTGGATCATGCGGGTGAAGCCGCCGATGTGAATGTGACTGACGCCGGCAAACGCGATGGTTGTGGTGCTCATGTTAATTTTTTTCCTTCAAAATTCCGTACGAATCCCAAGTTCCGGGGCTGAGATGATAACGGGAGCGTCTGGGAAATCGAGATGACGCCACTGCATGGCCGGTTTCCCCCTCAAGGGCCAGCTTCACGCGTCGTGCCTGACATATTTGGTAGTGAGGGGAGCCACGAAGGCACGAAGGGACAAAAGAGCCACGAAGAAGAAATTGGAAATTGCAGTTGAAAGGCGATGGATTTCGCAGGAAGCCCCGCACGCGATGATTCACATTCTGCAGCACTTATGCATTTCTTCGTGCTTTCTTTGTCCCTTCGCGCCTTCGTGGCTCCCCCTGCCATCCTTCGCAGGAACGGTGGGGTTGGATTGCTTTCGCATCAGTTTCGCTTGCATCGAACCGGGCAACCTGTGAAATTGGCGAGCAGCCCGATGCACGTCCTGCCGCTGCTGGTTACGACGCCCGACACGCCTACCGAATGGTTGCCGTTGGCAGCGCTCGCTTTTGGGGCGCTATACATCTTCGTCTACCGTCCGATGAAGAAAAAGCGCAAGTCCGACCCGATGTCCGACACGCCGGCCCGCACGACATTGGCGCAACATCGGCACGTCGAACGGGAAATGGAGACACTGCTCGTTGAGCTGTCGGAAATGAGCCGCAAGATGACGGCCCAGATCGACTCGCGGTCGACGAAACTGCAGTTGCTGATCGAGGAAGCCGACCAGAAGATCGAACAACTGCGTGCCGCCCAGGCTGCGGCGCCCCGGAGCGCGATCGACCGGTATCGGATCATGGACGTCGAACCGAACCCCCCGGACGACGTCGAGGCCTCGATCGACCCGCGCCACGCCGAGGTCTACATGCTCGCCGACCAGGGCCGCAGCACCGCCGAGATCGCTGACGGGTTGCGAAGACCGCGCGGAGAGATCGAACTGATCCTGGCGCTGCGGGGGAAGTAGCTCCCCGATCGCGCTTAGTTCATTTCTCGCGTAGGACCATTCCTGTTATCCCGAACGGAGCGGTAACGACCCGAGGGATCTCGACTGTCCAAGCAGTTCGCCTCGATCGAGATCCCTCAGGTCGCTACCGCTGCGTTCGGGATGACAAGAAATCTTTTTGGCCGAGTGGGTAGGGAAAGAAAAGCCAATGGCTTTCAGACGATTCAGCGAACGTCGCGCAGATGTTCTTCACCCCACGATCGTGGCATGTGCTTGGGGTCTTCGTCGGGTGGGACCCACGTCGTTGAGACGGTTAACGGCATGACGACCTGGAACCCGTGTCGCGCGCGATAGCGGTCGGGCAGGAAAATGACGACGAGCACACCGGGGAAGCCGAGCAGGCCCAGCGCCCCGACCGCGCCACGGTAGCCCTTTACGCGCGCCCGGCGGACGCAGCCGATGACGATCAGGGGGAGGCTCAGCGCGATCATCGTCAACCCGAGCCAGAACGCGGGGATCGTCGGGTTGGCGATAACGCCGACGATCAACGCCCCGGCGGCCTGGGCAAGCAGGCCGTTCTGGATGCAGTCCGACCCTCGCCGTGGCGCGACGGCGTTGGGGTTGTCTTGACCGACGTAGTCTTTCCAGAACATCAGATTGACCGGTCAGGATTCACGCGTCACGCTCAACCTTCTCCACCGTAGCCGACGACCGCGATCTTATAGCGGTCGGCCAGTTCCAAGACTTTAGCCTTCTCGAGGATGACCGTCTTGCCCGGTTCGACGACCACGCAACCGGCCTTGTTGGCGGCGAGCTTTTCGATGGTGGTCGTGCCGATCGTCGGGACGTCGACCCGCAGGTCGGCGTTGGTGTTGCTGACCTTGATCAGCGTCCACCCCCCCACCGGGCAGAGCTTGCCGGCCCGTTCGATCATGGCGTTCGTGCCCTCGGTCGCCTCAACCGCTAAGACGTCCAAATCCTTAATCCCGATGCACTGACCGATGTCCAACCGGCTGATCTGCACCGCCTGTGCATAGCCATGGCGGATGTCGGCCCACTGCTTGTCGGTGGGCTGGCGGCGCGTCATCACACCGGGGGTCGAGAGCTGGTCGGGGGTGAAGCTGGTTTGGTCAATCAATTGGATACCCGATCGTGCAAGTTCGCTCGCGATGGCGTCGAGCCAGGTTTGTGGGCGTTTGTCACGCCATAGGACACGGTAGAAGATTTTGACCGTCCGCAGGTCGGGAAAATATCGCAGCAAGCTCCGCGGGTCGTACGCTTCCCCTTTGGCAACCCGGCCGACGAGGATGGCCTCGGTGCAACCGTGGCTTTTCAGCAGCCTGATCCACTGCCCTAACCGCAGCACCCCGACCCACCCAAAGACATCGACCTCGTCCCGCAGCGACGCCCACGCATGCCCCCCAAACGCCGCACAAACGACCCTCCGGCCCGCAGCCCGCGCTCCCCGCGCGACGAGGACGGGAAACACACCTTCCCCGGCGATCAACCCCACCGGTGCCAGTCGTGCTGCATCTGCTGTCACGCCCATGATTATACGACCGGTGAGCGCGCCACCAAAGACGAGATCTTCTCGACGACCGCCAGCAACGGCACTTGCGCAATCTTGATTTTGGTGACCAACCCCAAACCCTTGCAACTGGAGATTAATCCGACACTCCCACCTTGCTCACGCACCCTTCACTTGGGTGATCCAAGCAGTGGTTCACGCCTCGCCTGTCCGATAAAAGCACGGCCTTCATCGACTTATATTCATCGGTGAAGGCCGTGGTGTTGGCGGACCGATAGCATCGGTACGGTGAGCAATCTCGATCCTCAGCAGTTCCCTACCGCCCAACAGACGGCGTCATCGGTCATCGATCAATTGGCCAATTTGCAGTCCCAGTTGGACTTCCTGCAGGAACAGCTCACCGAAAGCCAGCGCCTCGCAACAATCGGCACCATCGCTGCGGTCATCGCGCACGAGTTCAACAACCTGCTCACGCCCATCGTCAGCTATTCGCAATACGCGCTGCAGTCGGCCAACAGTGACAAGCCGGACATGGAGCTGATTCGCAAGGCCCTTTCAAAATCGTTCGCCAGCAGTGAAAAGGCCGGCAAGATCTGCTCGAGCATGCTCGGATTGGCGCGTGGGGAATCGACGTTTGGCGAGGTACCGATTCAGCAGCTCGTCGACGAGACCCTGATGGTCCTGGCCCGCGACCCGCAGAAGGACGGTATCGCCCTTCGCGTGCAGGTGCAGCCGGGCCTGCTCGTCAGTGGCGACCCTGTGCAATTGCAGCAGGTGCTTCTGAACCTGCTGATCAACGCCCGCCAAGCCATGCTTGGACGTGGGGGCTCGCTGTCGGTGCGGGCCAGCGCTCTGGAAGACGTGAACGAGATCAAACTACAGGTCATCGACACCGGCCCGGGCATCCCCGAAAAGCTGCTGCCAAAGATCTTCCAACCCTTCTTTACGACCAAAGGCACCGCTCGCAAGGGTGAAGCCAAGGGAACGGGCCTGGGCCTTGCGATCTGCAAAGACATCGTCGAACACCACAAGGGCCGTATCGAAGTCGAAAGCGTCGTCGGCAAAGGCACGACGTTCAACATCTTCCTCCCCATCGCCGTTGCCAAGACCGGTAAACGAGCAGCGTAAGCCTCCTCCTCACCGCATCTCCAGCTCTCCATCCTTAACCTTCCGCTCATGCTTTGTGCTTCAAAGGTCCGATAACACCCTTACGTCTTTACGAAGGATGGTACCGATGCCCGTGACCCTCGATCATGCACCGTTGGAAATTGAACGTCTTGGCCTGCGCACGGTGGGCGAGTTGCTCAGCCACGTGAAGCGCGACAATCGGCTGGTCGTGAACCTGCTGATCGACGGGCAGGAGCCCGATTACGACAATTTCGCGACACTGCGCGGTTCATCGCTGACCGGTCACACGCTCTTCGTCGAGACCGCTGAGCCGCGCGATGTCGCCAATGACGCGTTGACTGAAGTGGAAGCCCAGATGGAAGAGGCCGACCGCCTGACCGGTGAAGCCGTCGCGCTACTGCAAAAAAACCAGCCCGCTGGCGCGATGCAGAAACTGTCCGGGTGCTTCACTACGTGGCAGCACGCCCAGGACTCGGTCGACAAGACCGCCCAGTTGCTCCGCATCGACCTGGACAAGCTGACCGCCGACGGTCAGACGCTGACGGACCTCATGGGCGAGTTCAGTCAACAACTTCGCTCGATCAAGGACGCCTTGGAAAACCGCGACTATGTCGCGCTCGGTGACGTGCTGACCTACGAAACCCCGACTACCACTCGCAAGTGGCGCGGCGCGATGGGCGCCATTCGCGCGAGCATTGCCTAATCCTCTTCTGACCAAATTGTAAAAACGAAAAAAGCCGGTGGACACAAAGTCCTCCGGCTTTTCTCATTTCATGCTCAATCCCCCGCGAGCGTTATACGACTCGGAAGATGACCGATTGCGGGTTGACGCCATCGGCCTGAATCTGCTGTGTTGCAGCGGCCTGGTCGGCGGGCTTGCTGATCGCGACCTTATTGCTGTTCAAGGTGAAACTGAGGGAATCGATAGTGTCCACCGCGATGCCGAAGAAGGGCGCCGATGGGGTGGCGTCGGTCAGCAGGCCAAGCGACATCTTGCCCACCACCGGCGCGACGATCGCGCTGTTGATATAGGCGTCCTCACCGCGACTGTTGGTGATCGAAACGCTGGACAACTTGCGCGTCGGCGCGATGAAGTCAACGGCGCTGTCGACCGTCAGCGCGTCAGACGCAACAGCGAGATAGATGCCGCTATTGACCATGCCCTTGCGAATCGTCACGGTCTTGATGTCACCGGCCGATCGGATCTCACCATCGGTCATCTTGTTAACGCTGAAGGTGGTCAATGCGTATCCGTCGACCGCCGACAAGGTCAGAGGGGCCGAGAACGTGCCTGCGCGCAGGGTCTTGACCGACCTGGCCGCGATAACCCCATCGAGCGTTTCGGTGACGGTAATCGACCCGACCGCATCAGAGAAGACGCCCGTCCAGCCAACGAGGGTGTTCTTGGCTTTGACCGTCAGCGCCCCACCCGTAACGTTCCACGTGCCCCCGGTGATTGACTGACCCACACTGATCGACGTGATGCCACCGGCAGAGGTCGTGATGTCGGGACCGAAGCTATTTTTAATGCTGAGCTTGCCCAGCGAGCCGGCGTCGAGCGCGTTGGTGCCACCGACGTTGTCCCACGAACCAGCCTTGAGACTCGCGACCGCGGTCGTGATGCTCCAACTGGCGCTGGCGATGTTGCCGGTGATGCTGGCAGTCTTCACGCCACCGATGGTCGTCGTGAGCGTTGCGCTGAAGTCCCCTTTGATGGACAACGTGCCGATGTCACTGGCCGAGATGAAATCAGCCTGCCCGTCACCACTCGTCCAGGACTTGGCGGTGATGCTCTTGACCGTTCCGGTTGCGCTCAGCGAGCCATCCATCACGGCATCGGTGACTTTCAGCGTCAACGCGAGGTCGTCTTCCCCTTCGTCACCGACGGTGATCGAGCCGCCGTTGATGCTCAACAGGCTGATCGTCCCGACCGTGCCGGAAACAAAGATTTCGCCAACGAGGTTCATGCGGGTGGCGCTGATGGAACCGATCGTTCCGTTCACACCTACATCGTTCAGACTTGCGGCCTTGTCGGCACCACCCGTGGCGCTGATCTTGAGCATGCTGCGCTTCGTCGTCTCGGTCAGGTTGATGTTGGCCAGCGACAGGTCCGTGCCGTTGACGGTCACGGAGCCACGGGTGCCGGGAACGATTTCGATCCCGGTGCCTTCAAAGCCGAAGACGGCCTTGCCGGTGTTGAGCGTGAAGGTGACTTTTGTGCCGTCCGAGTCGTTGTAGATGACACTGCGGAAATCGTCGGGCCCGAGCGTGACGGTGGGCGCAATCGTGACGTCGAACGTATCGGTGGTCGTGTGACCATCCACGGAGGTGACGTTGACGGTGATCGTCGTCGTGCCCGGCCCACCGGGTGTGAGTGTGAGCGTGTCACCGGTGATGGATGGAGTGAGGACGGTCGGGTTGGTGCTGGCGAGCGTGAAGGTGTTGGTGGTCGACGGGTCGACAACGGTCGCCGACGAGATGACGAACACCTGGTCGGCCGTCGGGGCGCCGTCGGCGTACTCGAAGTTGCGGTATGGCATGTTCGCGAACGAGTAGTTCGGCGACGCGCCATCGAGCGCATCATAGTAGTTCGAGTAATCACCGTCCTGCGTCGGGTTGACGATCTTGTCGACGATATCCAAGCCTCGCAGCACACGAGCGAAGGTGGTGAAACCACCGTTCTGGGCGTCGAGATTGGCAGAGTTGTCGGTGAGGTTGAAAAAGAACTCACTGGTGGCGCTGTTCGGATCGCCACCCACCTTGGCCATTGAAAGCGTGCCACGGGTGTTGACCTTGTTACTGCCGTCGCGTGGTGAGGTCGAAAACTCATTCACGACGGCGGCGAAGGTGTCGATGTGCTCGTAAACGGGCAGGTCGAGTGGGCCGACGTTGTTCAACCCCTCGTTGGCTGCGGTGTTCGGATTGTCCGCTTTGTTGAATGGGCCGAAAGTAGCGGTGTCGACCCCATCGAAACCATACCCACCGGCCTGGACCACGAATCCAGCGATGGCGCGGTGCACGACCGTGTTGTCGTACCGACCGCTGTTGACGTAATTCAGAAAATTGGCGACGGTCAGGGGGGTGGCATCATCGAACAGCTCGATCTGAATGACACCGAGGCTGGTGTTCAGCTCGACGACCGTGCCACTGATGCTCTCGTTGTTCACATACTGGTTCAGATCCAGCGTGACGGCGTCGTCACCGTAACTGAAGGCTTGATCGGGCAAGGCTTGCGAAAACTCGGTGTGCAACAGCCGGCGGTCTTCCAAGGACTCAATCGCAACACGAACACCAGCGCGAAATGAACCAAAAGCCATCGAGAAACCTCAAATTTTAACAGCGATCAGAGACAACAGACACACTGGCAGCACAAGGCCCGGGACGAGGGAGCAGTGGTACCCGATCGATATATCGGCATCAACGCGAACCCGCCGGGAAGCGCATTCTAATTTCAAGTAAGTACGACGGTAGACGGAGCGAGTTACAGCAAACCAACTCCGAACGACAAAAAGGCGAAGAATGAGTGGGAACTTGGGCAACAAAAAAGCCCCGGTCATCCCTTTTGGGATAACCGGGGCTCTATATAAATGCTGGCAGTAACCTACTTTCCCGCTGAAGCAGTATCATCGGCTCCGAAGGCTTAACGACCGTGTTCGGAATGGGAACGGGTGTGACCCTACGGATATAGCCACCAACAAAGACTCTACCGACCGGTTAGGGTCGGTAGAGCCACTTAATAATAAGTGATTACGAGGTTCGAACGTACAAGCTGACTTGCATCAGCCTGACGTGCTCCGCTTGTCGAACACGCTTTTTGAGATTGATGACCATCGAACCAATTCGCGTGGGTCGTCATTATGGTGAGGGCAACGGTATTAAGCGTTGTCCTCGTTGAATGACGTCACGTCGAACGGTGATCGATAAAAATGGTCAAGTCGATCGACCGTTAGTACTGGTGACCTGAATACCTTTCGGTACGTACAGCTCCAGCCTATCAACCGGGTGGTCTACCCGGGGTCTCATGGGAACCCTCGTCTTGACATAGGCTTCACGCTTAGATGCTTTCAGCGTTTATCCGTTCCCGACATAGCTATCCAGCCGTGCCGCTAGCGCGACAACTGGTAAACCAGGGGTCAGTCCTTCCAAATCCTCTCGTACTATGGAAGAGGTGTCGTCAAGGTTCCTTCGCACACAGCAGATAGGGACCGACCTGGCTCACGCCGGTCTGAACCCAGCTCGCGTACCGCTTTAATTGGCGAACAGCCAAACCCTTGGGACCGCCTTCAGCCCCAGGATGCGATGGGCCGACATCGAGGTGCCAAACCGC
>JBBRHE010000008.1:0-35827 GCA_038223165.1 Tepidisphaerales bacterium | reverse complement strand
GCCTTCGCAAGTGTCGTTTCCACATTATTATCTGGCCCGCTCCCCGTCAGGCGGCGTGGCGGAGCAAACCATTCCCGCAAACGTGTCTTCTTTCGCGCCGAAGTTTTCTTCTTTCGCGCCGAAGTGTTCTTCTTTCGCGCCGAAGTATTCTTCTTTCGCGCCGAAGTATTCTTCTTTCGCGGTGAAGTTTTAGTATTTCGCGCCGAAGTATTCTTCTTTCTCGGTGAAGTTTGAAACGTTTCGATGCTCCCCCGCCAGACATCGACGCGGCGTGGGGCGAGAGGTGGCGGCCCGGGTCACACTCAACGGTCCAACAACGTCAACTTCGCCGACGCGGCGTTGCCGACCCAGTCGGTGCAGAACGCGGTGAACGAATCGACCGACCGGGCACTGCCAGGCAGCGACCGCGTCAACAACGTCGCGGCGATGCCGAGCAACGGCGTGGCACTGTACACCTCGCCGGTGACGTCGTACGTCGAACCGGTCATTGCATGGGGTGCAACCTGACGAATTGCATTCGATTCTATTCGGTCGATCCACGAACCGTTGCTCGACGTCAGCACGCTGGTCAAAGACGATGACTGGCGTTCAAGCAATCTTGAAACCGTGCGCGGCAGCGCGTCACGATCACCACTGACCGCCAGCGCGGCATCGATCTTTGCATACGCCGTCGCAACACGAGCACGGGCGGAGTCTGCCGATTCCATGATGAACGCGACGGCCCCTTCGCTGGACCAGAACCCATTGGCCGTTGTCCCGGCGGCACCGCCTTGGCTGTCACGCGCGCGCAGCCCGCAGTTCTCGTACGCGGCGTTGATGACATTATGGTTCTCTTCACCCGCGCCGACGATCGCCCGCTCCCACGCGCCGCTGGCGATGCGCAGCCAGGCGAGGCGAAACGCATCCATCCCGCTGCTGCGGCTGCCGATGATTGTCTGGCAGGCACCCTTTAACCCGAGCATGAGGCTCAACTGGGCCGCGCCGACGTTCGGGACACCCTCAGCGAACATCATCGGATTGGCGGCCATCACGCCCTCGCGGACGATCTGTGCGTAGTAATCGCTGCAGTAAGTGCCCGAGCCATGCGCCGTGCCCAGCAGGCCGCACGACGCGGCGAGCAGTTCCGGCTGGTCGGCGAGTTTCGCATCACCACAGGCAATCGTCGCAGCAGCGAGCGTGTATTTCGTGTACGCGCTCATCCGCCGAATCCGACGGGCGTTGAGCAGGTGCGCGAATTCACTATCCACCAACGTCGGTGGTCGAACCTGCCACGCGGGGGCGATTTCAGTGCTGTTCAGGCGCGAGATGAATGCGTCGTTGCCAACGATGCCCGGCAGCAACACACCGACGCCGGTGATCCACACTTCGCGCCCAGCGCTGGTAGTGGTGACGCCTGCGACTCCACTACCGGGGGGCGGTCCAAGCACGACGCAGGTGTTGGCACCCCCAAAGCCCAGCGAGGTGTTCAACGTCGACGTCACGTTGCGAGGCTGCGATTGACCCTTCGTGACAGCAAGGTCCGGGTACTCGAGATCTACCGCGACGACGTTGGCACAAGCTGGCGCGACACGGTCGCGGATCGCGAGCGTCGAGAGGATGAGCTCTGCCGCCCCTGCACCACCGAGGGTGTGGCCGAGATGGCTCTTGAAACAGACGACGGGAACGGTCGGCAATTTCTCACCGAGGATCGTTTGCAGCGCAAGGAACTCGGACGAATCGTTGTCCGGCGTGCCGGTGGCATGGGCGGCGATCAAACCGAGATCACCCGCCGCAACACCGGCCCGGTCCAACGCCATGCGCATCGCGCGCGAGGCACCTTCACCCGTCGTGTGCGGCTGGGTGAGATGGTGCGCGTCGGCCGACTCGCCATATCCCAATACGGTCGCGTGAATGCGGGCGTTGCGCTCCGTCGCATCGGCGCGGCGTTCGAGGATGACGATCGCGTAACCCTCTCCGATCTTCATCCCCCGCCGACCGCGCGTGAAGGGAAGCAGTGGACCGTCGGCGACGAGGCGGAGCGAATTAAATCCTGCCCAGGCGTACTCACTGATCGCGTCGTATCCACCAGCGATGACCATGTCAGCCTGGCCGGTCTGCAACAGTGTCATCGCCAGCGCGACGCTGCCGAGACTCGAGGAACAAGCCGAGCATGTGGTCGCCGCCCCACCACCAATACCCACGCCATCGATCGCGAGGCGCAGTGTGTCACCGGCGAGGAATGATTGGAGCTCGTCGTAGTTGTTGTTCCGCAGAAAACGCCCACCCGCACGCATGCCGTGCAGTGTGGTACCGAGCAGGATCGTACAGCGAGACGTATCGTACGGCATCGCTCCACCGGGCGTGATGCCCGCATCGCGCAGCGCGTCGTTCAACGTCCAACGAAGATAGCGCACCTCGCGCGGCAGGGTGGGTTCAAAGTCTGCGGGCAGTTCAATTGCCTGACAACCGTCGCGGCCTTGGGGCAGCGGTGACTCCAACTCGCTCATCACACCCGCGCCGCTGCGCCCGGCGACAACCGCTTGCCATGTGGCCTCAGCCGTCGTGCCAAGCGAGGTCGCCAAGCCCAGGCCGGTCATCACGATCGGTTCGTTCGAAATGGTAATTCCTTCAAGCTCCGCCACGGGTTTCATCCTCTACGAAAGCCGGTTCGAGGACCAGCCATTGTTCCGGGTAACGCTTGATAAACGACGCGATCGTCGTCGTGATTCGCCGCTGCGCCTCGGCTGGTCCGTCGACCGAATGGGGGTCGATGTGAATCGGCTCGCACAAGTGCACTTCAAACCGCTTGCGATTCGTTCCCGACCGCACAACGAAGACGGGCACGATCGGACTGCCGGTCAACTGTGCCAATTTAACCGGCCCACTGGGTACGCGGATATGCCCGCCGAGCAGTGGCACGGTTTCCGACCGCTGGCCCGGCATCGCGCGGTCCGCTTGGATGACCACGACACCGTTATCGCGCAGCGTGTCGCGCAAGCGGATGAGAGCGGGGAACCCATCGTCGATCGGCGCTTCGTGAACGCCGAGCGTTTCGTGAACGTGCTTGCGGACAAACTCGAACGTCGGGTAGGCGTCGCGTTTGAAGACGACGTGCACGTTCTCCTCAACACCGCGCAGCGCCGCCAGGCCGACCTCGAAGGTGCCCATATGGGCCGTCACCAGCACCGCGCCGTTGGGATGCTGTTTGCGGGCGGTGAGGTAGGCAGGTTCACCGACGACGCGCTCAATCTTGGAAGCCAATTGCTCGCGCGTCAGTGAAGCGCTCTGGGCGGCGTCGGTGACGAAGTCGTAGAAGTTTCGCACGACGTTGCGGGCGAAGCTGATGCGTTCCCACCAGGTCAACGGGTGATCGAAGATCCGCCGTGCGTTCGCCGCCGTCGCCTTGCGCACGGCCGGACTCGCGCCGACGCACAGTCGTATAGCGACCGGTCGCAATGCGTCGAGCAACCACGGGGCGCGACGGGCCACGTAAAAGAACGTCGCCAACCCGCCCTTTGCCAATGGCGACTGCCTCTGCACCGGTGCAGGAACGCGCGGTGCCGCATCGAGTGACGGCGTCGAGATGGCGGGTTTTGTGTTCGTCATCCGAGGGGGAAATCGGAACCACAGAGACGTTACTCTAACCGAATCGACACCGACCCACGGGCGACCGGGGCACCGTTGAGGGTAGCGCTGACGTCGCACGTTTGAATGTTGCCCATCGCCCGGCTGACAGTCGCGGACAGGTCGATCGTCGCCGGGGGTGCAACGGGTGCGTCAAAGCGCACGTCCGAGTGGACGAGCATTCCACCGCGCTTCGGGGCTGAATGGCCCGCGGTCGCGATGCCCGCGATCTGGGCAAGTGCTTCGATCAACAGTACGCCCGGCACGATCGGTTTGCCCGGAAAGTGGGCCACGAAGAATGGTTCGCTGCCGTTCACGGTCCATTGGCCCTTGGCACTCTTGCCGGGAACGACCTCGATTACATTCGACACGAACTTGAACGCCGGCCCGTGCGGCAGCATGGCCAGCCAGTCGACCGGTTCACTCGTCGGCGTCGCGGGCGTTATCGCAGCCGCCCCGCTGGCTTCTTTGGTCTCGGCAATGAAGCCTGCCAGCGCCGAGACGTTCTGGAACATCGCCCGACCCACGGCTTCGTTGGGGATCTTGATGCCGAACGCCTTTTCAACACTGCTGACGAGCAGCAGGATGTCCAGCGAATCGAGGTCCATGTCCCCGCCGATCAACGGCATATCATCTGCGATCGGCGTGGTCGGCCCGAGCTTCAGGTCCCGCCTTAGGATTGTCTTGAGTTGGTCGAGCAGCGACGCGTCAACGGCCATCGATTTACGTCCTCTCCAGATGCTTGCTAAAGATGTAAAGTACGCGATCATAAGCAGCGTCCAGCAGGTCGCAAGCAGCGAAGAACAAATGGGTTTCAACCTGCCCACCACCGCTGCCATCGGGGAATTTTTTCACCCGTTCATGCGTTGCCGACAAGTAAACCACAACCAATCGAAGCGGACTAAGGCTTTCATGGGTGTACGAACCTATTTCATGTTGTTAGTCGCCAGCCGCTTTATTAAGCGCCAATGCACTGCCGAGCGAATTTACGGATTCGAGAACGTGCCGAAGACCGGCGCTTACGTGATGGCCTGCACTCACGTCAGTCACGTTGAGCCAATGCTCGTGTCGACTGTTATCCATCAGCGGCCGATCTATTGGATGGCCCGGCTGGAGTTCTATCGCTACTGGTGGTCGCGCCGCTTTCTCAATCACGTCATGGCGTTCCCGGTCCATCGCCAGGGGGTTCCGGTCAGTTCCATCCGGACCGGCATTCGATTGGCAAACGAAGGCAAGGTCGTCGGCATCTTCCCCGAAGGTGGTTGTCGGGTCGGCAAACAACTGGCGATCCGAGGCGGCAAGATTAAGCAAGGCGTCTGCGTGATCGCCTGCCGGGCACAAGTGCCGATCATCCCGGTCGTGGTGCTGGGAACCAACCGCATGACGCACGTCAGCGCCTGGTTCCCCGGCGAAGCGACGAAATTGTGGGTGGCGTTCGGCAACCCCATCGCTCCACCGCCGTGCCCTGAGCCAGCAAGCCGTCGGCGCACGCGCGAGGAACTTGCCGTAAAACTGGAAGCGGAATATCAGCGGCTGTATCAGATGCTGATAGCGGAAGAACAAATCAGCGATCGGTTCACGCCGTAAGATGAGCGACCTGTTTTACAAGGCCCTTCTCACAATCGGCTACCCGATCTTCTGGGTCACCAGCCGCCCGATCGTAATCGGTACGGAACAGACGCGCCGAGACGGCGCGTACATCGTCGCGGCGACGCATTCGAGCCCGTATGACATCCCACTGCTCATGCTGCATTCGCGCCGGCGATTGGACTTCGTCAGCAGTCGCGAGGTCTTCGCTCATCCTTTCATGCGCTGGCTGTACGGATCGATGAACGCCTTTCCATTGGACCGCAGCAAGCCCGACCCTCTGACAGTCCGCATTATTCTGGACAGGTTGCATCGCGGCCGGGTCGTGGCGATGTTCCCTGAAGGTGGATTTCGCAAAGGGCAGGATTCGGTCGTTTACTCAAGGAAGATACGGCCCGGCATCGGCCGAATCGCCTTGCTGGCGAACGTGCCGATCATCCCTGCAGTCATCGTCAACTCAGGCGCCTACTCGCGCTTCCTCAGTTGGTTACCGTTGATGCGCACTCGATACGGCATCATCTACGGTGAACCCATCACACCGAACGGCGAACCCGAACAGATCGAATCGCAACTCGTCGACGCGTTTGTCCGAATGCACGGGGTATTACACCCAAAGGTACCCGTCTGACGGCAGAATATGGGACTACATCCGATTTACCGGCTTTTTTACGGCTATTCTGCTTAATTCACCCTCAACCACCGCCGATGACAGTCGTGAAATGAGCGACATTATCGACATGACCGTTCCAGCTCAGCCCTCCCCGACTTATGCGGGGATCATCAAAGGCGCCGGTTGCCTGCGCGAAGAGGCTGGCTCGTGCGACCGTTGCGGGACTGTACTTCTGACGGCTGGTGGGATCGTCGCGATCGCCTGCTGGTCATGGGCCGGTTGGTCGCTGGTTCACCTACAGCAAGGTGTTCGTTCGGACGTGCCACCCTTTGGCGTCGCCGCTGCGACAGTGTTCGGATTGGCGACGTTCATGTTCGCTTGGGCGCTCTGCGGCAACTATCGCCGCCGGGCGATTGCGTTGCGCCTCTCGGCCGATTTGGCGATGGCTCAGCGTGATGTCGCGATCAACAGCCACGCCCGACCGACCGCCGCGGTTATTGCGACGCCCTCAGTGACAGCAACATCTTCAGCATTGTATCCTCCGATGCCATCCATGCGTCCACCGACGCCCGCCCACCTTCCGCAGCGCAAGTTGCGGGTGGCGTAGTACGCCCTGCCTCCACACCTTGTCGGGTCAACCAGATCGTCGGCGTTCCGTCCGATGCGCGCGTCATACCCATAAAGTGGACATCCGCCGACTCGTACCGGGCAAGCGAACGCCGCAGATTGGGGGTAACGGCAGAATAGGCCCAGTCCTCGTCGATCGTTGGTCGCAGCGTGCGCCGTAACACGGCCATGGGAAGCTCGCGGTCGAGGTGGTACGTCGCCGTCAGACCCGTGATTGTTATTTTCGCCCGCTGAGCGTGCAGCGGTGATCGGGGGACAGGCCAACCCTCCTTTCCCCCAGTTACGGCGACGCTGGTGGGCACCGGGGATCGCTGGAACATCCATTCATCCAGTTGCTCGATCCCGCCGGTGGTGATGACGATATTCACCCGGTTCACAACGACCGTAGGCTGTGACTGGCCCCAGGCAACAATACCGACGGTCGATATCACACTCACCGCCACCACCGCCCATACGGCCCGGCGGCGCAGTAGCGTGGCGCCGACCGCAGTCAGGGCAAAAAGTAGCGCCAGCAGCACGATCTGGCGGCGCATTGCGGGTGGTCGACCGACGGGCCCAAGGCTGACCGCGTCGTAGATCGAACTGTCCGTGAGACGAGACGGACCGACGACGTCGTACCGCGCGACCCAGCCATCCTTCATTTGCTTCCATGGCCACGGTCCGTCCGGTCGATGCGGTGCCATAACGGCGACCGTGGTGCCGTTGGCGAGCAGTGATGGCGTTAGTGACGTCGCGGCGGCTGTGCGGGTCGGACCGAAGATTACCGCATCAACGCTCTGCAGAGGATCGGCCGCGACGACAGTCTCCACTCGCGTGACCACCGTGTCACCGGCAAATAGCGAATCCGCCGTGCCGACCGGGGCGCCATCAAGGACGACGATGCGATCGGCGGCCAATACGTTTGGCACAATGCCGAGGACGACGATCGCGAGAAAACCCAGAACCCTCCTACGCATAGCCGCGATGATAGCAGCCGACGCCAAGATTTGGTTCAAGTATCGGACCGCAACGAGGCCCGTTCCCCAACCCGAGCAGTGGCGTTTGTGTCATCCGGGAAAGTGACCTAAGATATCGACCCCTGATAAATTACAGGGCGACTAGCTCAATTGGCTAGAGCATCTGTCTTACACACAGAAGGTTGCCGGATCGTGCCCGGCGTCGCCCAATTCGGACCCATGCGGATCCGCTCTGCCATGACTTCAACCCATCGGGTGTACTTGGCCGAACGGCGCTCTCCCGTCCAGTTCGCTTCGCCGGAAAACGGGAACAGAATGAGTGGGAACGCGGGCCTAAGCTGCGTTCGTGGTCGGTTTGGGGGCGGGAAGCGCGAAAACCTTCACGCAGTTGCGTCCACCGTGCTTGGCGGCGTACACGGCGAGGTCGGCGGCCTTGATGAGGTGCGTCGGGGCCCTCAGCGCGCCACCGGGCTCGTACGTCGCAACGCCGATGCTCGCGGTGATCGGAAGCTTCAAACTCCCCACCACAAAGGGTTGCGCGGCAATGGCCCGGCGAATGCTCTCGGCGATCGCGGTTGCCGTCCCCTTGGCAGTGCCGGGCAGGATCAGCGTCATTTCCTCACCACCATAGCGGGCGGCCAGGTCGTGGGCGCGGGCGGCCGTGCGGATCAACTTGCTGACCTGTCGCAGGACAGCATCGCCAGTCGGGTGACCATGTTTATCGTTGACCGATTTGAACTTGTCGACGTCCAGCATCAAGAGTGAAATCGGCTTAGCGGCCCCCACCGCCTGAGTGAACTGCGTCGCGAGAAACTCATCGAACGTTGCCCGGTTGGCCAGGCCCGTCAACGCATCGGTCGTCGCAGCCTTTTTCAGCTGAACGTTCTGCTCGGCAAGCGTCGACACCTGCTGCTGGCTCTGAAGCGTGATCTCGACCAGCGCCTCATTGGCCTTCTTTAGAATCGCTTCGAATGGCGCGGACGAACCGATGTTGATCTCGAACAACGACGCGACTTCCTTCGTTCGTGTGCCGATGTCCTCCAGCAGCGCATCGGCCTCGGGCTCGGTCATCTGCCAATGTTTCATGCAAAGCCTGCGAACGTCAGCAATGGCTTGCGCGGGCTCATCATCCACGAACACATCGGCGCAGCGGCTGCTGATGGCGATCAGGTCCGTCAGCTTGCGCAGCGCGGGGTCAGGAACCGTTTCCGGCGAGTGGTGGTTCGCGATGGGGACCGCAAGGATCGGTGGCAACTTCCACTGTTCGGCAAGAATGCCACCGGCATCGCCGTGGGTCATTCCCAGCGCGGCAGCCTCTGCTTGAGGAAGGTCGATGTGAGACTTAATGGTCGCGTGCACTTCACCATAGGCGTCGCCGAGCACCTGGTCGAGCACCAGCATGCCGATGTCCATCAGCAGCGCCGTGAGAAACGCCTCTTCCTGCTGGACGAGGTTGATCTTGCTCGCCACCGTGCGCGCCGCGGTAGCGGCGTAGACACTGCGACGCCAATACGTGATGTGCTTGAATCCCTTGCTTTTGCTCTTAGCGAGGTTCGTGACAAGCGAGAAGCCAAGCACGAGCGTTTTAACGCTCTGCAAGCCAAGGATCACCAGCGCGCTGCTGATCGTGCTGACGTTCTGGCTGCGCCCGTAAAAACTGCTGTTGACCGTTCGAAGAATCTTGCCTGACAGCGCAGGATCCTTGGAAATAATTCGCGCGATCTCGGCGATGTCCACATCGGCCCGCTGCGCCAGATCAAGCACCTGCATCGCGATCGTTGGCAGCGACGGCAGGTTGGGACACTGTTTGATTTTGTCGACGAGGACTTGGTTCATTCGATACTTTGCCTGGACGGAGCCTTCCCCTCCCCACGACGCCGTCGTCGTGGTGCTGGTCCCTTTGTATCGACCAATTCGCACTCGGACTTGTTAAGTAAGTTTCCTCACAGGAATGCGCAGAACACGACCCATAATCTCGTTCAACATCCCACGGCACGAAGCATTTTGCAGGTAAGTTTGTCAGACGTTAGGCCGTCTTTACTTCGGCTGGGCACCAAGGATAGCGGCGCTCATGATGTCGACGGCGGTTTGGGGTTCGTAACCGATGATGCCATCCATCTCTGGACCGAGCAGACCGACAGACAGATCATCACGACTGACGATGACCGCCGGGCGGCCGTTCACATCGACCGCCTGCAGGCGGGCCGCGTTGGTCGACCCTGCCCCACCCTTCATGCGAGCGTAGGTACGGTAGCGAAGGTCTTTCACGTCCTTAAGAAACGCCGCGTCGGCCGCGAGGGTTGCTAGCTTCCCCGACGGCGCGATCGTCGTTGCAAGCGCCTCGGCCGCGGTGGCGAATTCCCCATCCCCACCGGCGGCGTCGATGAACACGGTGCCGCCAGAATCGACAAACTTCTTCAACGCGTCGATCTGCTCGGGCTTCAGGACAAACTTGCCCGTCCCGGTCATGTGCGCGAACTTGGCCTTGCCAAAATCACCGGTACCGAGTTTTACGGTGTTCACCGTCAGGCCGAGCTTGCGCGTGTTGTGGAAAATACCCGACAGGCGTCGCCAACCACCGGGCTCGGGGTCCCAGTTGCCGTCGTATTGCAGCCGGGCCACTTCGATCGTCTTCGTCGGTTTAATGGCCGGGTCGGGTGTGACGATATACGACTCACCACGGTACTGCAGCTTCTCCTTGTTCGTCGCGTACAGGAAGATGTTGGCGGCCAACTGGTACATCTCTTCCTTGCCCACCACTTGGCGCGTCTGCCAGGCGCGGGCCGGGTCCGACGTTGGGATCAGCATCATGATTTCACGTGCGCCGTTGCTGACGGACAAAACTGACGGCTTAGTCTTCCATTTGGCGCGGTTAAACACGCCGTAGACCGGACTTGCTTCCGGCAGCTCGCGGAACTCGTACGTCGGGTACAGCTCGCCGGCCAGCTTTCGGAAGCTAGTCGAGAAGCCCGGTTTGCCGCAGTCGGCATGAGCGAGTATCAGGCCCCCTGCCTCTACGAACGCCTTGAGTTTGGCCTTGTGCTCGTCTGTAAACGTCAACTCGTCACTGCCAGCCAGGTAGAGGATCGGCGCTTCGGCCAGGTCTTTTAATGGCGCTTTCAGGTCGACGCTCTGCCAGCCGAGGTCACGCTCGGTGTTGGACGAGATCCAGCGGACGACGTTGGCGACATCGCGCGGGCGCTGGTTCCAACCGGCGGGTTTGGCCGGGTCGGTGCTGAAGTCCAGCTTGTTCATCACCAGTGGCGCGCGACCGCGGGCCAGAAAAAGCAGCGCAAACGCCGTGCTCTGGTACGGCGCGTTAGCGTAGGAGGCGCCAACGGTCCAGGCGCCATTCTTGTTCTGCTTCATGACCAGCCACGTGGCTCCCTTCTGATACCAGTCGACGCCACCGATGTATTTGACGCCCGCGGCGACACCGATGCGCTCGACGGCGTAAAGCGTGGGCAACGGGAAGTCGCGATCGTATGACTTGTCGGTCGCGACCTTGTCCATGTTGTCGCCCATCCACTTCAGCCCCTTGGTGATCGCGGCGCTGTCGACGTTACCACTGCATGTCGCGCCAGATCTCACGTAGTCTTGTGTGATGAACAACGTCGCGACCCCGACAGCGGTCATACCGGGCGTCAAAGGTTCTTTTTGGTAACCGCTGACCGGGTGCTGGTAGGTCCATCCTCCACTGGGGTCCTGATTCCGAATCCAAGCCTTTTCAACGACCGGCCAATAGCCTTCGGGCACCTTAATGCCCGATCGCTCGGCGGCCCATACGCCCAGCACGGCGTACTGACTACGGCTGTGACTGTACCCGTTGCCCTTGTCGAACATGTAGTCGTACATTCCCTGCGCGTCGCCTTGCGTGCGCATCGTACGCACGAGGATCTGCGAGTCCTTCTGCATACGCTGCTTCACATCCGGTGTCTGTGGCAGCATCAGCCAGACCTGACAGCGGACTCCCAGGGCATACGTACCGAGCGTGTCTGTCTTCTTTAAAAACTCGACAGCGCGTGACAGTTTGGGATCACTTGCCTTATCACCCGCCGAGAGCAGCGCATAGACAATCAGCGCGGTGTGCCCACTGTATTGCCCACCGTTTGCACTCTGGTCGGTGGCGTCCTTTTGCGGGCCGGGTACTGACTCCCAGGTTCCGTCCGCCGCCTGCACGCTGTAGAGGTAGTCGCGCCCTTTAGAGATTGCCGCCTCAATCTCCGCCGACGTAGCGGCGAAGCTGCTGGTCGCTGCGGTCACGGCCAATGAAAGCATGGCCGACAACAAGGCGCGGGGCGGCGTCCACTTCATGTTGCGAACTCCGAGGGAAATCCGACTACCACGACGCGATCGACGTTTCGGTCGTCATTCCTTTGTATTAAAAGTCCAACCCGCCGCGTAAGGGCGTCTTGCGCTTCTTGGGTGGTGTGGTGGACGCAGCGACCGGAGCTGACAGCACCGTCGATCCAGCCTTACCACCAGATCGGCCACCCGATCCACCCATTCCACCCTCATTTGCCCGCTTGATTGACAACGACACCCGACGGGCTTCCTTGTCAATTTCTAACACCAACACGTTCACCTGCTGCCCCGGTTGCACCACGCTGCTGGCACTACCGACCCGGCGGTCGGACAGCTCACTGATGTGGACGAGCCCTTCCAGGCCCGGCTCCAGCTCGACAAACGCACCGAACTCGGCGACACGCGTCACGGTGCCCGGGACCACGCTGTGGGGCGCGTAACGCTCGTCGATCGTCGACCACGGGTTCGGACCTGCCTGCTTCATGCTGAACGAGCAACGCCGAGCCGTTGGGTCGATCGAGATCACGACGACCTTGACCGTGTCCCCCTCTTTTATCACGTCGCTTGGATGCTTGATCCGCTTAAAGCTGATCTCACTGATCGGCAGCAGGCCTTCAAAGCCTTCTTCCACTTCGATGAACGCGCCGAAGCTCTCCAATTTGGTCACGCGGCCCGTAATCGTCGTGCCGATGCCGTACTTCGACGCGGCCTCGGCCCAGGGGTCGATGCCACGCGCCTGGTTCAGGCTCAGCGACATTTTGCCGGTCTCTTTGTCGAACTTCGTGATCTTCACGTCCAGCACGTCACCGGGCTTGACGATTTCGCTTGGCTTCACACCGCGCTTGAACGTCATCTCACTAACGTGCAGCAGGCCATCGGCGCCACCCAGATCTACAAACGCGCCAAAGTCCAACACGTTGCGGACAACCCCGCGACGAACTTGACCTTCGGCCAATTCTTCGATGAGGACCTTGCGCTTCTCTTCCTTCTCGCGCTCGAGGATGTTTCTGCGAGACAACACAAGATTCTTGGCCTCGCGCTCAAACTTCGTCACCTCGGCGGGGAATTTTTGACCGATGAGCGTCGATAAATCGGGATTAAAATACAGATCGACCTGACCCGCTGGCATGAAGGCGCGCATGCCCTTCACGTCGCACTCGAGGCCACCCTTGTTCACACCCGTGACAGACGCTTCGACGACCTGCCCAACCTCCAGCGTGTCCCATGACGCGTTGCTGACGGCGGCGCCCTTACGATTCAGGACCAGCAGGCCCTCGGTGGCGTCGTAACGATCGACGACAAAATCCATCTCGGCACCGATGACCGGTTCGACATCTTCAAACTGCAGCAGGCTCACTACACCCTGGCTCTTGCCACCGAAGTCGACGAAAACGTCATCCTTGCCGATCGACACGATGCGCCCGGTCTTTACCTGCTTGCCCTGGGCATTCTGCCCGGCATTGGTGTGCGGCGTGGGCGCGGCGGCGTCGTGGCTCAGCAGGTCGTCCATCGAGATGCCGGCAAAGGCATCGTCGAGTTCTTTTTGAAGGGTGGCATCGGTCTGTGGGCGAAACTTCTCTTTGAGCGGGTCGTTGGCCATGTTAATCCTGTCGCAGGTCCTCTGAAGATTGAACGCCCGATCGTAAACCGCGATTGGCACGATTACAAAGGCGGTTTAGCCAGATTCTTACGTCGCCGGCCCCTCGCTGGTCTCTCAATCGCGCAACCGATGCCCCCGGCGATAGGTGGTTGGTGTCGTCCCCGTCATCTTCCGAAACACGGTCGACAGTTGCTCGGCATTCGTAAACCCACTTCTTCTGGCGATCGCGACCATCGACAGATCGCCGTTGGCAAGCAGGTCCTTGGCACGTTCAACCCGCACACGCAGAATTTCCTGCAATGGGGTGCGCCCAAGATGTTTCTTAAATTTCCGCTCGAAATAGCGGCGATTGAGTGACACAAGCTCAAGCAGGTCTTTGACCGTTACCCGCTCGTGCGTTGACTCGCGAATGTAGCGGATAGCGATCTGAACGTCGGCGTCTTCGATGGCTAAGAGGTTCGTGCTCTGGCGCGGCACGACGCCCCCGGGTGGGAGGAGAATGGGCTTGGTCGGCAGTGGTTCACCGTCCATTAACCGTTCCAGCAGCGCGGCCGCCTCGTAACCGATCGCTGGTGATGGAGTGACGATGCTCGAAAGGGGTGGGTAGCTCAACTGGGTAATGAGCTCGTCATTATCGACACCGAGCACGCAGACCTCTTGCGGCACGTCAATTCCCGCATATCGAGCAACCTGCAGCAGGTCGCTCGCCCACGAATCGGACGAAACGAAGATCCCGACCGGTTTAGGGAGTCTTTTCAACCACTGAATCATCTGTGGGTCAATGCCCGGCGGATGATCGATCGAGATCACCGCTTCCCATTGTGCCGTAAACCGCTGTGATGAATATCCTTGCGCCGCCAGCTCGATCTCGAACCCTTCACGACGCTGACGAGAATAAGTGATGTCCTCTCGCCCCACCCACGCGAAGTTTCGTAAACCCAAATCAGACAAATACTTCGCAGCCACCCTGCCAGTTGCTACGTCGTCGGAATAGACCCCCGGCAGCCCATATTCTGCAGCATTGGAGACGTTAACCACCGGCACATTCAGCGACCGAAGCGTATCGGCATAACTTATTTCCGTGTAAGCAATTACACCATCGTAACGGTCGCGACCCAAACGACTGAGCTGACTGGGAAAAGGAAACTGCCGCGACCAGGTCCAATGAGGTCGCTCGGCGAAGTAGCGGGCGATGCCCATCTGCACCCCGTGCATAAAGCCGACCCAACTGTGCATCAGAACCAGAATCGATCGCCGTTTCGCGGGGTTGGGCATGCCCCATCCGTCATATCACATCTCTACTTTGGCCGCAAACTGAAAGATAATAGACGCAATTCGCCATGTTTTACGCCGTATACTCTGAGAATTGACTTTCAGCGGAGTTCCCGGGCCCTGATCTCCGGGCGGTCGAAGACCCAATTCGACGCGTGATAAATAATCGCAAGCTCATTTGCCCACTGTGTTTGGGCGATCTGAGTATAAGTCCGCACCGCGGAACCGAGCCGTCGGTCATCCGTATTACTGATCGGCGAGAGGAGTACTTAGTGAAACACGTCCGTCCGAGTGCATTGATGTCGTTTGAACGTCCTACAGGTGCCCAGCCTAAACGCGGTGCGTTTACGTTGGTCGAACTGCTCGTCGTGATCGGGATCATCGCGCTGTTGATTTCGATGCTGCTGCCGGCGTTAAACAAGGCTCGTCAGGCGGCGATCCAGACGCAGTGCATGTCGAACATGCGCCAGCTTATGCAGGGTGTAATGCTTTACGTGAGCGAGAACAACGGCACACCACCGCGATCGTCGTGGCAGGATTACTTTCCACCGTCACACACAGAGTTGAACACGACACTCGCCAACCGCCCTTACTTCCCGTGGTACTCGTCGTTTGGGATTGGCAAGTATGTTTCGAACCGCAGCGCTAGCACGACGGCCCGCCAAGACGCTGCCCCGCTGGTCGCCGGAGCGTCGACGAGCCGTGTGACCTACTGCCCCATCAAACTAACGGATAAGGGCCAGACGACCGACCTCGGATACGGGATGAACACGCGCAACAGCGCTTTTCTGTTCCGCAATGAAGGATCGAACAAATCGCGCAAGTGGTCAGCCATTCGCAACCCTGTATCGGTAATGACGTTCATCGAGGTCTACCAGGGCGCCAGTTGGGAAAAGTTCTACTTTGACGAACCGTGGCCAGCCAACAACTCCGGTGCGCTTCTTAATGGCATGATGTTCTACAGACACGGTAAGAACGCCAACGTCGCATTCGCCGACGGTCACGTGCAGGCATTCCAAAACCCCACCCCGAACGATATCTCGGCGGCCGGTATGCAGTTCAAAGGTCTTCATAAGGCGTGGAATGAGAACCAGGTGTACTTCAAGTACAACGGTCTGAAGTAAGGTCAAGCCTTAGATCAGATTTCATCGCATTTCAAACGGAGCCCGCAACCTGCGGGCTCCGTTCGTTTCATATCCGTGTCACACTGCTTTACCATCACGGCATGAGCGCCGACACCTATACAACCCTTCTCACCGAACTCTGCGAAATCTCCCTTCTCGGGTCCATCCAATCCGTCATCGGTTGGGACGAACGCACGCACCTGCCTCCCAAAGGGGCGCCGCATCGGGCGAACCAGACGGCGTTGCTCGCGAAATTGATCCACGAGCGGTTCACGTCACCGCGAATCGGTGACTTGCTGGCGGTGGTCGAGGGGACGCCGCTCGTCACCACCGACCCGCATAGTGACGCTGCGGTGAACGTTCGCCACACCCGGCGGGCGTATGACCGGGCGACGAAAATGCCCACCCGACTCGTCGAGGAACTTGCCCACACCGCCGTCATGGGGGAAGCGGCCTGGGCAGACGCAAAGGGCAAGAGCGACTTCAATCTTTTCTCGCCGTGGTTGAGCAAGACGCTCGACCTAAAGCGTCAAGAAGCCGCCTGCGTCGCGCGGGCCGGTCAGTCGGCGTACGACACATTGCTCGATGAGTTCGAGCCTGACGCCAGGACCACCGACATCACCGCCGTCTTTGCCGACTTGCGGCCTAAGCTCGTCGACCTCGTCGGTCGGATCACGTCCTCCGCGAAAAAGGCCCCCGCGGACATCCTGACGCGAAAGTACCCCGTCGCCGCACAGGAAGCCCTCGCCAACGCCACCGCCAAGGCGATTGGGTATGACTTTGACGCCGGTCGACTCGACGTGTCGGTTCATCCGTTCAGCACGGACCTTGGCCCGGGTGACAGCCGCATCACGACACGCTACGACGAGCATTGGTTCGGCGACGGGTTCTTCGGCACGCTGCACGAGACGGGTCACTCGCTGTACAACCAGGGCCTGCCCACCGAGCACTACGGCACACCGCGCGGGGCGTACGTCTCACTCGGAATTCACGAAAGTCAGAGCCGCATGTGGGAAAACCTCGTCGGGCGCGGCCGGCCGTTCTGGCGGTTCTTCTTCCCGAAATTGAAGGCTGCGTTCCCCGACACGCTGACGGACGTAACGGAAGACGCCTGGCACTTCGCCGTCAACGACATCGGCCCGAGCCTCATCCGCACCGAGGCCGACGAAGCGACCTACAACCTGCACGTCCTGCTGCGTTTCGAACTGGAAACCGCGCTGCTCGACGGCCAACTAGTGGTCGCCGACCTCCCGGCCGCGTGGAAAGCCAAGATGCAGCAATACCTCGGCCTGACACCCCCCGACGATGCGCGCGGATGTCTGCAGGACGTCCACTGGGCGGGTGGCGCAATCGGGTACTTCCCGACGTACACGCTAGGCAACCTCTACGCCGCCCAGTTCTTCGAACAGGCCAAGGCAGACGTAACCGGACTCGAGGACGGCTTCAGTCGCGGCGACTTTGCTCCGCTGCTCGCTTGGCTGCGCAAAAACATCCATTCACAGGGGAAAACCTACTCGGCAACGGAACTGGTGCAACGCATTACCGGAAAACCGCTATCGTCGGATGCGCTCATTCGTCATCTGAACGAAAAGGCCAAGACGCTGTACGGCGTATAACCCACTCCGTAGCACGGCCGTCTCGCCCGTAGCGCGACGTTACTCCGTCATATCGGGCCGTACTCGGTCCGAGTTAAAGAGCGCAAGCGACCCGGCTTTCACCCCTGACGTCATGGGAGCGGGCAGGCCTTAGAAATACTGCACACTAATCGTCATCTCCGCCCCGTCGGTCGTTAGCTCGAAGGTGGCGTCTTTGAAGGTGGCTTGGCGCATGCGGGGTTTGGGGTTGTTGGTCACGCCGTACCCTTCCTTGGGAACACCGAACGCGCCGGTGTCCATGTCGTTGCTGTTGTTTTCGTCGTGCAGGACGGTGGCGCCGTACTTGCCGGGGGGAAGTTGGCAGGTGAAGACTTTGTTCCCGTCCTTCGTCTCGCGAATCTCCCATTCGACAGATTTTTTCTCGTCATTGGGGAATCCGTCTGCGGACTTGAACACCGCGTAGATCAACTGGCCCTTGTCGTTACGCAGATCGGTGATCGTGACCTTCAGCGTCGCGGTGGGCTGAGACGTCGGGGGTTTGTCTGCCAGGACGGAATAGGCGCACATCGACACGAACAAAGCGACCACGGTTGCCAACATCGCGCGTTTCATGTGAGCCACGTTACCCGCCGCTCGCTTTGGCGCTAAGTCCGATAAATATTGCAGGGACGACGTAAATGCAGTCGATACCGACGGCAGCGGTGCGCAGGATGCTCACCGTGGGGTCCCGATGGTCGCGCGGAGCGCAATTCGATGTCCAACGCTGTCGTTTCAACGCCTCAATGGACGTCACTGAACCTGCTGCGGTCACAGTTTGAAGCCAACATGAGCGTTCTGCGGCAGCGCGACCCCGAACTCGCAGCGAAGATAGACGCCGCCTCTCCGGTCGAGCCTTACTTTCTCCTGGCCAACGACGATCGCGTGACACTGGCCAAACAGGTTGGTCAGACGCTGCAGGGATTGCCCAACCCCGTTCCTCCTGTCGCGGCCCAGCAGATTTGCGAAAAGCTATTCCCGGCCGGGCCGTGCAGTGAAGCCGTCATGGTCGCCGGGATCGACCAAGGATGGATCTGGGACGCTCTGTATCGATTGGAAACCAAGGCCGCCTACCCGTTTCACCGCCCTCCACTCTACTTCCTGGCTTACGACGTCGCGCGGTTGTGGACGACCCTGCACTTTCAGGATTGGTCGCAATTGCTCGGCGACGATCGCGTGACGATCTTCGGTGGCCCCGACGCGGCCAGCCAGTATCGCGATCGATTGCTCGCCAACCCGCGTCTGCCGTTACCGCGCCTGTCGTTGACGGTCGAGCCGGCGATCTGGCAGAACGGTGACCCCTCCCTGGCGTCGGCCGACTTGATCTACAACGCGGTGCTGGCCGGTTGGGCCGACCGGTTGCAGTCGATCGCACGGTCGCTTCAATCGGCCTACCCCGGCACAACCGGTGCGACGATCGCCCATCGCCTCGCTGCGGGCCAGAAGCTGCGCGTGCTTGGCGTGACGAGTCGTTACACGACGTTCCTGCAGCACTCGATGCGCGACTGGCTGGCGGCTTTCAATGCGATGGGACACGAGACGTCACTGATCATCGAACAGGCCGATCACCAGACGATGAACAACGTCGTCTACCTGTCGCAGATCGCCGATTTTCGCCCTGACCTCATTCTGATCATCGACCACTACCGCGCCGAATACCACGGCCTGCCCGCGGGTGTGCCCGTCGTCATGTGGGTGCAGGACCGCCTGCCCAACATCTTTAATGACGCGGCCGGTCCCGCGCAAGGTGAACGCGACTTCTGCCTCGGCTTCGGTCGCACGCACCTGGCCCACCGCCATGGTTACCCTGCGCAGCGTTTCCTCACCTGCCCCGTTGGTATTAACGAGATGCGCTTCGACCTGCGCGAACCGACCACCGACGAACTGGCGAAGTTCGGTTGCGACGCGTCCTATGTAAGCCACGCCAGCAAAACGGCCGAGCAGATCGTCGACGCGCAATGCGCCGAGTGCGACGCCAACACGGTACGCTTCTATCGCCAAACGTACGATCGCATGGTCGCCCACTACGAACGCGACCCGCGCATCCTGTCGGACGTGCTGTTGCGCAGGATCATCGACGCGACGACGAAAGCGACCGGCTTGACCGTGTCGGCAGAAATGATGCCGGGGATTATCAGCTTCCTCACGCAACGTGTGAACAGCGCGATGGTGCGTCACCAGTCGTTGACATGGCTGGCAGACCTTGGCCTCGACCTTCGCTTGTATGGCCGTGGCTGGGATAAGCACCCGACACTGGCGAAGTACGCGCGCGGTGTGGCGGACAACCATACGGACCTGGCCAATATCTACCGCTGTAGCAAGATCAACCTGCAGGTGACGTCTTTCGGCTCGGTCCACCAGCGCATGCTCGATGGCCTGGCCGCCGGTGGGTTCTTCCTGACACGCTGGAACCAGGGTGACGCGTTTGGCGAGGCCTACCGCGCGATCTGGAACTGGTGTGAAGAAAACGGAATCACAGACGACACCGACCTGCGCCACCGGGCGTCGACCGAAGTCCGCGCCCGCATCACCGAGATCGACACACTGCACGATTACGACACCGCGAGCTACGACATGCCCCTGTATGACCTGATCCGCAGCGCCGCCGACGCAGCGTTCACACTGTCGGGCGATTCCGTCTGGGGCACCAAGGATTTCGACCGCGTCGCGTTCCGCACGAAGGCAGATTTGCACGCGAAGGTCACCGCGTTCCTCGCCGACTACGCGTCGCGCCGGGTGATCACGCTTCGCATGCGTCAGGAGACGATCGCACGGTTCAGTTACCGGCACATCAGCCAGGAGTTACTGAACCTCATCGCGCGGCAGTTGCCCGAAACGCGACAGGAGAACCGAGTCATGCTGGAGGCCGCGTGATGTTCACCGACTGCCCGAGTTGCTTTCGTGACGCGCCCGCCTACGGTTGGCCATTCTACATGGCGCGCAAGGTCATGCGTGGCGTGGGTCGATCGCTATTGCGCCGCGCCGACGCACTGTCGCTGCGCGAGAAGTACACGTTCGCCAGTAATTTCCGCCCATTGTTGCCAGACAACGAGTCGCTGCGCAACCGGCACCACGGGCAACAGTGCTTCATCCTCGGCACGGGCCCATCACTGGCGAAGCAGGACATCGCGCCGTTGGCCGGTGAGCTGACACTGGCGATGAACGGTTTCCTGCGCCACCCACTGATGGCGCAGGTCGCGCCGACGTATTACCTATTCGCCGACAACTGCTATTTCGATGGTTCGGAGCCGAGCGGACAATTCCTGGCCGAAGCGCGCGAGAAGATCGTCACCAGCCGCATCATCGCCCCTTACTCGGCGGCGCATTTCATCGCGGCCAACCGGTTGCTGGACGTGTCGCGAATGAACTTCGTCGCCTACGCCGGCATCCTGCGCAGCGCGAACGTTTGCACGCTCGACTTCACCCGCCCGGTGCCACAGGTGATGAATTGTGCCCAACTGGCGATCATGCTCGCGATGTACATGGGCTGCTCGAAGATCTACTTGGTCGGCCTCGACCACGACTGGCTGGCCCACCGTCAGCACGAAGGTCATTTCTATCAGGGCAAAACGATTGAGGGCCACGCTGTCGCGCACGGTGACAAGTGGAAATACAGCTACCTCGACCAGATGCAACAGTCTGTCGAGGTGTGGAACGGGTACTACACGCTCTATGACTACGCCCAACGAAATAGTATTGAGATCATCAACTGCACCGCAGGGGGATTTCTCGATGTCTTCCCACGGGCGAACTATGAGGAAGTCGTCGGTCTGGCCAAGGCGGGCAATGCACCCACAGCCATGGCGGCTTGAGAGGTAATCGGTTCGAGCGAGCGAGGGCGCATGCAGTCACCAGCGATCATGTTCCATCATTTCCGGGATGATCTGCGTCACCCGGCGGGTCAGGGGGCCATCTCGGCGATCGAGTTTCGCGACCTGCTGCTGCACGTTGGCATCGAGCGCATCCTGCCGGCACGTGAGTACCTGCGACGCCACCTCAACGGTACGCTGCGCCCGCACGACCAATGCCTGACATTCGACGACAACGTCCGCTGCCAATGGGACGTCGCGGTGCCGATCCTCAACGAGCTGGGTTTAACGGCGTTCTGGTTCGTCTACACGAGCGTCATGCACGGACAGATCGAACGGCTGGAAGTCTACCGCTACTTCCGCACGACACGCTTCACCACCGTCGACGATTTCTACACCGCGTTTGACGTGGCTTTGGAACACAGGGGCATCTCACCCAGCGCAGCATTGGCGCGGTTCGATGCGCGGTCGTACCTGAAGCCTTTCCCGTTCTACACGACAGCCGACCGGCGCTTCCGATTTCTGCGCGACGAAGTCCTCGGCCCGGAACAATACGGCGTCGTGATGGAACAGATGTTGGCCGACGCCAATGTCTCCGCACGCGAACTGGCGAGCGACCTGTGGATGACGGCCGACCATTTACGCTGGCTGCACGAGTCGGGCCACGTGGTCGGCCTACATTCGCACAGCCACCCGACTCGACTGGAGCGGATGAGCGAAGCCGACCAGCACCGTGAGTACACCGCCAACTTCACCGCGATTCAACGCATCACCGGTGAAGTACCGACGACGGTTTCACACCCGTGCAACTCCTATTCGTCAGCCACCCTTGGCGTCCTGCGCAAGCTAGGCGTTCGGTTGGGCTTCCGCTCGAACACGGATTTTCCCCAGCACAGTGAACTGGAACTGCCGCGACAAGATCACTCGAACATCGTTCGGCAGATGTGCAAAGCGGCTTGATCGATCATGCGAATCACTATCTTCACCAGCAATCAACCCCGGCACGTTTCACTCATCGAGCGGCTGGCGTCCGTCGCTAGCGAAGTCTTTGCGATACAGGAGTGCAACACGGTTTTTCCAGGCCAGGTCGCCGACTTCTTTGGGCGCACACCGGTGATGCAGAACTACTTTTCACGGGTCATCGCTGCCGAAGAACAGGTCTTTGGTCGACCTCGATTTTCGCCGGCCAACGTCCGGCAACTACCGGTGAAGATGGGTGACGTCAGCCGATTGAATCTCGATTCGCTTGGCGAGGCGATGAACGCGGATTTGTTCGTCGTGTTCGGCGCAAGCTTCATCAAGGGACCGTTGTGCGAGCGACTGGTAGCCGGCAACGCGATCAACGTCCACATGGGGGTGTCGCCTTACTACCGTGGCAGCAGCACAAACTTCTGGGCCATGTACGACCACCGACCGCAGTTCGTTGGCGCGACGATCCACCGGCTCAGCAGTGGGCTCGATTCAGGGCCAATTCTGTTCCACGCGTTCCCGACACCGCGGGCGGTCGATCCGTTCGGCTATGGAATGGAGTGCGTCCGGGCGGGGCACGTTTCACTGGTCGAGTACATCCGTCGTGGAGATTTGCTGACCATCGAGCCGGTCACTCAGGATCGAATGCAGGAACTTCGCTACACACGAAACGCCGATTTCACCGATGCCGTAGCGGCAGAGTACTTGTCGCGCATGCCCTCAGCGGACGAAATGCTCACCACGCTGCGAGCCCGCGATGAATCGCTCTTTCATCGTGCTCAGTACGTCGACTGACGTCGTTCTAGACCGAAACCCGTTCCCCATAAACAAGGCAGAACCAGTGTGCCTTGGGTCGGTGCCGAAACGGCGGCTTGGTGGTCGTGCACGTCTCGTTGTCGAAATCGTGGACGAGGTAACGGAAGCCGTTTCGGTTCAGCAGATTGAGGATGTCGCCGAGGACTTGCTGACCACCGGCCCAACCGTGGTACTCGAGAACGATGCGCTGGATGTGCGCGATCGCGCCGCTCGCTTCCAGTTCCTGCAACACCGGCAGTTCCTGACCTTCAATGTTCAATTTGACGAAGTCGACCGGGCCAGTGATGAACCGACTGAGCGGAACGACCTCGATCGACGTGTTGGCGGCGCCGTTTTCGGTGATCTGCCCACCCGCCGACGCGTCGGCCTGAAAACTGACGGTCCCCTGCTCAGCGGCCAGGCCCGCCGGGACCAGCGACACATCGCGGTCAAGTTTATTTCGGACTAGGTTCTCACGCAGCATAGCGCCAATTGCAATGTCGGGTTCGAAGACTGTGACGCGGGACGCCGGATGGTCGTGTTTGAACCCCATCACCGAGATGCCCATATTGCCACCCCCATCAATGATGACCGGTGATGGGTTGTCTGTGCGAAAGCGATAGATACCGCGGACGAAGACATCCTTGTACTGCATGTAGGCGTTGGGCCCGTCCGTAATGCGGACCTGATAGCCTGTGTCACCTAGCGGAACCACGCTGTCGGCTGGCTCGTCCAACAGTCGCTTCTTAATGACGGCCAAGTCGGCAATACTGGGTTGTGACAAGGGGCCCGATACGGTCGATGAGTTGAGTAAGGAAAGCATATGTGTGTACGCGCCTCGGCGCGCGTCCACACCTTTCATCGGCCAGCAAATGCGGTGTCCGATAATATTGCCTAACGGGTGTCCTGCGGATCAACTTGCCCCTCTGCGGCGTCCTGGCGACTGGTTCGGGCATCGGGTTCCGAAATTGTTGAACCGCCCTTCACTGGGCCTCCACTACCGACCGTGCCTTTGGGGACAGAATTTTGACCTTTGGCGTGACCCCCACTGGCGAACTCATCACTGGATCCGTCGGTTGAGGCGGGTCCTTTTGTCACAGTTCCACCCGCCGACTGGGACAGGCCTGCCCCACCAGCGATACCGACGAAGTCGGTGTCGATGTCACCGCCACTACTGGCCCCATCCCCACCACCCAGCGCGCCGACTCCCGATGTACGCCGACCGGGTTTAGGACCGTCCCCCAATGCGCTCCCCGCGGGTCGATCGATTGGGTCATCCTCATTAAGTCGCACGACACTGCCGGGGTGGACGGGATGACCAAAATCGTTCTTCCCACCGACCTTCTCCGCCGCCTTGCGGTCGCTACCGACTTTGCCGGGCTTTTGCTTCGATGCTTCGCGTTTCATAACAGGGCTCCTTTTCGCTTGAAATGTCGATGAGAGCATTGCAATGCCCGTTCCAACCGCCACAGGAGACCTTCATCAACCATGAGTTCGCTTGCATAAGTGGGGATTGCATTTGCTCGACTCCATGCGAATAATTTGAAGTTCAAGGAAATGGGGCGCGTCTTCTTTGTGGAACCCGAATCAGGTGAGTGAACCTCAATTGACCGATCCATCGGACTCATCAGTCGACCCCGTGCGACCCAAGTCGCCTTGGGCGGTGGTGGTTATTCTTTTCACGATGTTGGTTACATTTTCGATGGTGGCGTTGATTTGCTACCAGTGGTTCTCGTGGACCGAACCGTCGAGCATGGTCAGTGTCGAAGGTGACCCAGCGTGCGCGGGTGTAGTCGTTGAAATCACCGAGATCAATACCAGTGGCCGACCCAAACGAACGATTCCCGTGCAGTTGAACGAAGCCAACGGATACACCGCCAGGTTCTTCCTTGAGGCGGGTTACTATCAACTCATCGCCAAGCGCGAGGGTGCGCCGGACTTTAAGATCCAGCCATTCGACCTGATGGAGTATCGCAAGCTGACCATCCCCCTTGTTGGCCGATTCCCATCGACGGCCCCTGCTGCCCAGACGTCGATCAACGAGTAACATGCCGTCACGATGAGTGACGCCCGCCGACCGATTGTCCTGGTAACCGAAGGTTCCGATGCCCTACCACTGAACTGGCTGCGCGAGCGGGCCGAGGTGATTGAGGTCGGCGCCGACGACCCGTCGTTCGAAACGGAACTGGCCCGGGCCGACGGGATGGTCATCCGGTCTTACACGAAGGTGAACGACATTCTGCTCGCCAAAGCACCACGGCTACGCGTCGTGGGGCGCGGTGGTGTGGGGATCGAAAACATCGATGTCGCTGCCTGTCGGCGGCGCGGGGTCGAGGTCGTCTACACGCCTGATGCCAACACACTGGCCGTGGGAGACTTCGTGTTTGGTTACCTCATTCAACTGCTAAGGCCATGGGCGTTCTTTAAGGATGCGGTTTACCCACCGAAAGAGTTCAAGCTCATCCGCGACACCGTGCGGGGGCGTCAGTTGAACGAGCTGACGATGGGCATTCTCGGCATGGGCCGTGTCGGTCGCCGGATGGGCCATATCGCGGCCAACGGGTTCGGCATGCGCGTCATCTACAACGATCTGCTCGATGTCACCAGCCTGCTCGACTTCCCGGCGACCGCGGTCGATAAGCCCACACTCTATCGTGAAGCGGACATTCTCTCGATCCACGTAACCATGCTGCCGGGCAACGAAAACCTCGTGGGAAGAGAGCAGATCGCGATGCTCAAGCACGACGCGATCGTCGTGAACACCAGTCGTGGTGAAGCGCTCGACGCCCACGCGCTGGCCGACGCGCTTCGCGCCAAGCGTCTGGCCGGCGCGGCGTTGGACGTTTACCACCCCGAACCCCCCAAGGAAGATTTTCCTCTCCTGGGATTCGACAACGTATTGCTCACCCCGCATCTGGCGGCGCGGACGCACACTGCGCTGGAAAACATGAGTTGGGTCGTGCGCGACGTGTTAGCAGTCATCGACGGCCAGAAGCCCCGATATCCTGCACCCCCAGTCCGCCATTAACTGGTAAGGCTGCACGACCTATCGTTGCGACCAGTCGGCAGCCGTTCATCATGAGTGCGCACGCTCCACTTCGCTCTGCTGCAATCGCCCGGCTTGAACAAAACTGAGCACCAGTCCTTAACTGAAATATTTTTGCAAGGCAGCGAACCCGTGGCGCGGGTAGACGGTTCCGATCTGGCGCACGAGCCGATAGCCCGGGCCAAGCGAGATAGAAAGTCCCAACTGCCAGCGAGTTGACCCGCAGAGTCGCAAAACAACCCGCAACTACGAAAGCCGCAGCTCAACGGAACTAAGTTAGTTGTCAATAGTTCAATTGCTGAACAAATTCCGCCCACTCAAACGGTGGGATACAAGCATTTTTTCGACTAAATTTCCGGCTCAAAAACGCCGTATTTGAGGCTCGAATTCCGCATTTTATCGAATTGCATTGCATTCCTATCACGCGTCACCAAAAGAGCGTTAGTTTACCCGTTTTCGCACCAGGAGAACTTTTTTTTATTTTCGGGGTTGATTTGGGTTGTTGCGAGCTTGGCGATCCACATATTGCCTTGCACGGACGGGGCGTCTGGGCCGGTGGGAATGGTGGTTCCAGACGTGTTGTGCCCGCGCCGTGGTTGTACCCAAACTGAGATTAGAGGCCGTAGATGCAGAGTAAATCGCTTCGTAGATTCCGCGCTCGTGCTGCAAGCCTTTTGGCCGCTGCCGTCAAGAACATCGAAACTCGTTCGTCGCAGGATACTGCGGTGTCCTCAACCGCGTTTCCTTGTGTCGCTGAGACCCTTGAAGCCCGTCAATTGCTATCCAGTGTGTCGTTCGCCGATGGAATTTTAACACTGCAGGGAAACACCAGCGCCAACAACTCGATGACGGTCGACCTGCGCGATGGTGGCAAGAACGTCGTCGGATTGATCGGTAACGTTTACAAGACCGTGGCGCTCTCCAGCATCACGGGCATCAAAATCAATGGGGGCTCAGGCAAGGATGTCGTCTACGTCAACCCCGGCATCACCAAACCGACAACCATCCAAGGTGGCGCCGGTGACGACAGCCTGCGCGGGGGTGGTGGCAACGACAGCATCCTTGGTGGTGATGGCAACGACACCCTCCTTGGATGGAACGGTAACGACACGATCTTCGGTGGCAACGGGAACGACTACATCAACGGGGGTTACGGCAACGACACCGTCAAGGGTGAAGCAGGCACGAACAACGTGACGGGTGGCACCGGTGATGACATTGTTCAGGTGAACAGCAGTTCACCGGTCACAGGTGGCACGTCCACCCCGACCACCCCACCGGCAACGAGTACCCCACCGACGACAGGTTCGACGACGGCGACGCCTGGCACCGTCAGCTTTGCCAACGGTGTGTTGACGCTCGCCGCCAAGGCAGACAGCCAGGTGACGGTCGACCTTCGCGAGAACGGCACGAAGGTCGTCGGAATGGTCAACAACGTTTACAAGCTCGTCACGCGCACGTCGCTCAAATCGCTGGTCATCATCGGCACCAGCGGCAAGGACTACTTCTACGTCAACCCCGAGATCCAGATCCCAACGGTCATCGATGGCAAAGGGGGCAGTGACACCTATCGCGGTCGCGCCAGTTCGGGCACGGTCGTCCCGCCACCGACCACGCCGTCGACCGGCGCCAGCATCACCGAAGGATGGACGACGGTTTCGAAGTCCAACAGCAACAGCGCAGCACCGCAGTTGGTCGTGAAGATTTTGGGCCAGAGGATTATCGCAGGGCAGCAGACGCACGTGAACGCGTTATCGGGCACGATCCCGTCGGGCACACCGTTGACGGCCAAGTACGACTGGAATTTTGGTGACAGTGGCAGTAAGTACAACACGCTGCGTGGTTGGAACGCCGCCCACGCCTACGAGAAGGCCGGCAACTACACACTGACGCTGACTGTGACGGACGAGGGCGGTCGGGTAACCACACTGTCGACGACGATCACCGTGCTGGCCGACACGCGCCGCTCGATCTATGTCTCGGCCGTTGGGAATGACGCCAACGACGGCACCACACCGGAAAAAGCCGTCAAGTCGGTCGGTCGCATCAACGCGTTGATGGGCGACAACGTCAAGATCCTCTTCCGCCGAGGCGACAAGATCAGCTCGAATCAGGACATCAATATTAGCCGGAAGAACGTCACCGTCGGCGCATACGGGACCGGCAATCGCCCGATTCTGTTCCACACCGAAGGTGGGACGCCTGGAATGATCTCGGTCTACCAGAATGCGACGAACACGGTCGTCCGCGACATCGTTTTCGACACCGGGGAACTGCCAAAGGGCAACATGGCCCAGGCGACCCTAACCCACGCGATCTACGTCGCCGGCTCGAACATCAGCGTCCGTGGCTGCGAGTTCCTGAACATCAACTACGCAGTTAACTCATTCCGCAAGCCGACGGGCCTGCTCGTGCAGGACAATACGGCCCCGCTGCTCACGGGCATTCGTGGTTACCTCGTCTGGGGCGAAGGCTCCGACCACGTGTATCTCGGGAACAAGATGGAGAACAGCACCCGCGAGCACGTGTTCCGCGCCGTGGGCGTTACCGGGATCCTGGTTGCGTTCAACGACGTGCGCAACGCCGACCGGTCGGCGATCGACGGTCCGGACTACTCCAAGGGGTGCATCGAGATTCACGACGGTTCGTGGGCCTACATCTTCGGCAACAAGGTGCAGGACGGCGCGCTTCGCGTCGGTCCGCGTGGCAGCGATCTCGAGCCGACGACGACCGCGACCGATTGGGTCGTCATCGAACGCAACGAGATAAACAACACGGCCATCCGCGTCGTGCCGGGCGCGCACCACGTGTTCATCCGCAACAACGTCGTGAAGAATACGACCAACAGCGCGGGCATCAACATCGTCGGTCGCGACGACGACGGACGCATTGCCAGCGATATCACGATCGCCAACAACACGGGCTACAACACCGGTTCGGCCGGGTCATTCATCCGGGTCGACACCGAGCCCAAAGGAGTGACGCTGACCAACAACCTGTACGTCATGCCTAACATGGCGACCGGTGGCGGCTCGGCCAGTGTGTACGTCGGCGACAACGACCTCGCAGGGTTTAAGTCGATCTCGTACAACGTGTGGCAGAAGCCCAAGTCGATCCTCCTGTGGGCCCAAGGCGGCGTGAACTGGGTGCGCTCGACCTTCGGTGACGCCGCTGGCTACAAGGACGTCAAGGAGTGGGACGCCTACAGCCAAGTGAGCAATGACGCGTTCTCGGTGACGTCTCTCAGTGGCTGGGCCCCCACCACTACCAGCACCGCCGCCAACTACGCGGTGAAGATCGCCGGCGTGTTTGAGGACTTCTACGGCAACTCGCGCCCCACCAGTGGTCGCATGACGGCCGGTGCAGTCGAAGTGTAAAGCAAGCCGTTCGATCGAACGGTAATGCGCCAAACGCGGGCCCGGTCGACCAAACGTCGGTCGGGCCCGTTGTCTTTTACTAGCCAGCGGCTTGGGCGTTGCCGCGCTTCACGGCGTCGATGTACACGGCGGCGTAGCGGTCGTCGGGCGCGGTCATAATCGTGTTCACGTCGGCCCAGCACGACTTGCCACCTCGGTAGAACGCCAGGTTCCGTTTCGCCAGCCCATAAGCCAAGTCAGCCAGGCGCATCCGGCGGTTATACTGGCACACGAATCGGTGCATCGCATCGGTCCGTCCACCCAACTTGCGGCAAACATAGGCATGACTCAGCAACCACCGCCGACGCTGGTTGGCATTGCTGCGGGAGTTCAGTTGCCCTGCCGCCTTGGCGTGGAACATCAGGGGTTCGTGCACCTGCAGAATGGCACCGGCGGCCTTGGCGCGCAGGCACATCTCTGTCTCCTCGTGCAGGTATTGCATGTTCTCGTCAAACGGATAGCCCTGCGCGACCTCTTTCCGAAACGTCATTCGGCACCCGTGCAAGGCCTGCACCTGATTGACTGACGTCCCTAACGGTGGCAGGACGACGTTCGTCGTCCGGTTCAGTTCCGGTGGCAACATCGGACCTTTGACCAGATCGTTCATCCTCTGAAGGTGTCGACCTATTCCCTTAAAGGACGATTCGGCCCGCGGTGGTGATGGTGGTGGTGATGGTGCTCCAACCGCTGCAGGCACCACAATGGCCGTGGCCGCTGGGTCGGCCGGTGGGCCACCGGTCAGCAGTGGCATCAGTCCCGCAATTTTCCGCTCCGGGTCGGCTTCGTACACGCGCAGGATTCGTTCGGCGGCATCGGGGAACATCCACGTGTCGTCGTCGAGCGCGAATGCGACGTCGGCCGTCACCAACGCAAACCCCTGGTTTCGCTGGGCCGACACGTTGAGACGATTGGCCGGACGATACTCCCAGCGGACGTGCGGGTGGCGCGGGGCAATCGTCTCCAGCGCGGTCTGGCGGGTCTGGGCCCAGTCGCTGCTACCGTCGATCACGATGATTTCGATCGGCAAGCGCGTCTGCCGCATCGCAAAGTCCAACGTGCGCAGCAGTGTGTCGCGCCGGTTGTAGGTCGCGATCATCAGCGCCCAGGTCAGTTGCCGGGGCGCGGCCGAGTCATTGTGCAACCCCGTGCCAGCGGCATCCATTGCGGAGATATCGGACGTCGATGAGCTCATCCGGCAGACCCTATCGCCGCGCGCGCATCGAATCCAGCCATCGCACCGGTTCCAAACCCGTTCCTTTCGAAGCACTACACATGTGTGGTATCAACACTGATAAACGAGTGGACATTGCGCACCACAATTGCCGGGGGATTTCCTATCGGACGTGAAACTTTGCGGTCGGCAACGTCGGCGATGTTTAACCATCTTCACCACACATCAAACTTCGTGCATCTGGCAAGGAACGACAAGAATGCCCCAATTCCTTTCCCGATTCGAAGAGCATGAAGCACACGACACGAGCGAAAATCGGGAAAGCTGTAACGGAGGCCCTGGAAGACCGAGCCCTCTACTCGAGTGTTTCGCTACAGGACGGCGTCCTGTCGCTTGCCCTGGATGCGCCCGGGCGAGTGATTGTGGATTACGTCGGCCCCGGCAAGCTCTGGGCTTACGCCGGTGACAAGCAGATGCGCGTCAACAGCGCCGACGTGAAATCGATCAAGGTGACGGGCAGCGCCGGCAACGACAACATCTTCATCAATCCCTACCTCACGGTACCCACCGACATGGACCTCGGTGACGGCAACGACACCGTCCGCGGTAGTGGTGGCGCGGATGTCATCCGCGCCGGTCGCGGGAACGATGTGATTTTCGCCCGTGGTGGCGACGACCGCGTCGACGCCGGTGGCGGTAACGACATCGTCTGGGGTGGTGAAGGCAACGACACGCTCTACGGTGGCGCAGGGTCCGATAAGGCCTACGGTAACGAGGGTGTTAACACCGTCGACTTAGGCAGTTCCGCCAACATCCCACCGTCGCGTCCCGTTGAGAACCACTCAGGCAACGGTGGCGACACGAACCTTCCCCCCGCCACCCCGGTCGACACCGGCACGAACCCGAGGCCCACTCCCGCCCCGATTCCGACCCCAGTCGAGGAAACCCCGTCTTCGTCGGTAGACGCGCCGGTCGTCAAGGTCGAGTTCGTGAAAAAGTCGGTCGCTGCGGGTCAGGCGGTTCACGCTCACGCTCTCAACACCGAGCTCAAGAACGGCACGATCCTCACCGCCAAGTTCGAGTGGACGTTCGGTGACGACAGCAACACGACGCTTGTCGGTTGGAACGTCGGGCACACCTACGCCAAGGCCGGCACCTATACGATGACGCTGACTGTCACCGACGCGCTCGGCAACAGGACAGTAAAGAATGAGACCATCACGATCACTGAAGCCAACCGCACGAAGATCTACGTCTCGGCGACCGGTAACGACAACAACGACGGGCTGACCCCCGAGACCGCGATCCGTTCAGTCGCCAAGGCCTCGTCAAAGATCGACGACAACACGGAAGTCCTGTTCCGCCGGGGTGACAAGTTCAACGTCACCGAAGCCATGGCGATCGCGGACACCAACGTCGTGATCGGTGCCTACGGCACCGGCAGCCGCCCGGTGTTGATGCGTCAGGCCGGTGGAAGTGGTCGCGGCATCATCAGCATCTGGATCAGCAGCGTCGACATCACGGTCCGCGACATCACGTTCGACAGCCCCTACACCTTCGAAGCTGGTTACAAGGGCAAGATCGAGGCCGACGCTATTTACGCCGGTGGCAAAGACATCACGGTCAGTGGTTGCGAATTCCTGAACCTCACCGATGCCATCAACAGCGATCGGGATGTGAAGGGCCTGCTGGTCGAGAACAACATTGCCCCCCTCACCACCGGCATTCGTGGTTACCTTGTCTGGGGCGAAGGCACCGACCATGTGTACCTGAACAACACGGTCGCCAACAGCACCCGCGAGCACGCGATCCGTGTGAACTTCACGAACCGCATCCTCGTGGCGGTCAACGATTTCGCCAACCGAGATCGGACGGCGACGGGTGATAAGGAAGACATCGCCAAGGGCGCGATCGAGCTGCACACCGTGTCGCACGGTTACGTCACGGGCAACACTGTCCGCGACGGCGCCCTCCGTGCGGGCCCGCGTGGCGCTGCGGAGGCGACGACCACCAAGGCCGAGTGGATCGTCTTCGAAGGCAACACCGTCTTGAACGTCGGCATGACCATTCGCCCAGGCACGCACCACGTAATGATCCGCAATAACGTGATCAACAACGAGGCTGGTGAATCGATCGTCATCTACAAGCCCGACGCCGAGGGTCGCGTCTCGTCGGACATCACGGTCGACAACAACACAGCCGTCAACCACGCATCGTCGGGCAAGTTCATCATGATCCAGGGCAAGGTCAACGGCATTACGCTGACCGACAACCTGTACGTCGCGCCGAACCTCAAGCCGACCGACAACGCGGCCGCCCCTGTCTACGTCGCGATGAACGACCTGAGCGTCTTCACTCGCATCAGTGGCAACGTCTGGCCGTCCGTCACCGGTGGCAACTGGGCCAAGGGTGGCATCAACTATGTCGGTGACACCTGGGGCAGCACCAGCGCCTACAAGACCACCGTCGCGTGGGAGGACTACGACGTCGTCGAGGGGGACCAGTTCACCAATGTCGACCCTTCGTCGATGTACTCATTCAAGATTGGCACGAGCAACGTTGGCTCAAACGTTCGCCTGGCGGCTTAAGTTTTCTGTCGATCTCCATTCGAACGGGGCTTGCCGCATGGGTGGCAAGCCCGGTTCTTTTTCAGGACATGGGATATTGCCAGCCAAACTTCGATTGCGCACCAAAACTGCGGTCGAGTCCGTTTCGTCGATTGACGCTAAGCGAGCCAACCGTTATTGGACACATCGCGCCATCGAAGGAAGTTGGTGATCCGACAACGAACCACCTGCGGTTTGCCGATAATGCGCCTATAACCGGTGCGAGACGACAGCAATGCCAAACGACGTGCTTCCCATGCCAATTCCTTCCACGCTAGATGCCGACGGCGTGAGCCAAACCCAGCCCGCCACCGCGCCCGATGCGGCAGCCTCGACGGAAATGCCGGTGCTCGATGAACTTGTGATCCAATCGCGTACCGGTTGGATCGCGATCGATTGGCGTGAGATCGCGCGTTACCGAGAGCTGCTTTACTTCCTCGTCTGGCGCGACGTGAAGGTCCGATACAAGCAGACCGTGCTCGGGTTTGCCTGGGCGGTCCTGCAACCCCTGATCACCGCGGTCATCGCGACGATCATCTTCGGAAGTGGTGCCGGTTTCTCGAAATTGCTGCCAGCGGGTGTGCCTTACCTTGTCTTTGCGTTCCTCGGGCAGGTTCCGTGGCAGCTGTTTGCAACCGGCATGAGTTCGGGTGGGTTGTCGCTGGTCAGTCAGCAGCATCTGCTGACGAAAATCTACTTCCCACGACTGTTCCTGCCGTCGGCGTCGATCGGTGGCGCGCTGTTCGACATGTTCATGGCCGGCACGGTGCTGGTCTGCTTCATGATCGGCTACCACTTCTTCAGTGACGCGCACTTCACACCACCCTGGACGATCGTGTTCGTTCCGCTGTTGATCATCCCCACGATCATCGCCGCGATGGGCATGGCCTATACGCTGTCCGCGTTAACCGTCACGTATCGCGACTTTCGGTTCATCATTCCCGTCATGGTGCAACTGTGGATGTGGCTGAGCTTTGTCATGTTCCCGCGCGACGTGTGGGCCTACCACATTGTGGATGGCGTAAAGATGCCGCGTGAAAAATTCCTGCAGTGGGAATGGGTTCTGTCTCTCAACCCGATGTACGGCATCGTGCAGGCGTACCGCGGGCTCGGGCTCGGCATGGAATGGAAGCCGATGCATCTCGTGAACGGCATGCTGGTCGCGTCGGTGCTTCTGGTGTTCGGATTGTTCTACTTCCGCAAGACCGAACGTCGGTTCGCGGACATCGCTTAAGCCTGTTCGGAAGTTGACACCATGAGTGAACCGATCCTCGTTGCCGAAGGCTTGGGCAAGGCGTATCGCCTGGGCCAGAAGTTCGACCGCACACAAACACTGCGCGACACACTGACGAACGCCATGAAGTCACCGCTGCGCCAGCTGCGCAACCGGATGACCGATGCAACCGGTGACGACGCGTTCTGGGCGATCAAGGACATTAACTTCAGTGTCAACCGTGGTGAGGTGATCGGACTGATCGGCCGCAACGGAGCGGGCAAGTCGACTTTGCTGAAAGTGCTATCGCGTATCACCGAGCCCACCGAGGGTCGCGCCCGCGTGCGGGGTCGGGTCGCGTCACTGCTCGAGGTCGGCACCGGTTTCCACCCCGAGCTGAGTGGTCGCGAAAATATCTTTCTGAACGGCGCGATCCTGGGGATGCGCAAGACGGAAATCGACCGCAAGTTCGACGAGATCGTCGATTTTTCGGAGGTCGGTAAGTTCCTCGATACACCTGTTAAGCGTTACAGCAGTGGCATGTACGTCCGCCTGGCGTTCGCGGTCGCGGCGCACCTTGAACCAGAGATTCTGATTGTCGACGAGGTGCTCGCAGTCGGTGACATGTCATTCCAGCGCAAGTGCATGGGCAAGATGGGCGACGTCGTGAAGACGGGCCGCACGATCCTGTTCGTCAGCCACAACATGGACGCCGTGCTCGGGCTGTGCAGCAGTGTGTACCACGTCAAGGCCGGGCGCATCAGTGAGCGCATGTCGACCACCGAAGGCGTTCGCCAATACCTCGCGCAAGCCACCGACAAAGACGAATTGCCGCTGGCCAAGAAGCCCCGCTTCCACTCGCGCACACGGGCACCCTTGTTCACCGGTCTGAAGATCCACAGTTCCAATGGTGAAGGTGCCGTTGTCGACTGTGGTGGCAGCATCACGTTCGAGATGACGATCAGCGACTGCGCCGACCTGCCCCCGATGACGATCGGTGTCGGCTTCAACAACGAGCGCGGCCAGCGCGTGCTGCTCGTGCAAAGCGAGTTTCACGCCAACAAGCGATTCGCGGGCGCGCAGGAAAAGACGATCGTCTGCACCGTTCCCAACCTGCCACTGACCCCCGCGACCTACAGCATCGACCTGATCGCTGCGGACAACTACTCGGTCATCGAGCGCGTCGAGAACGCCAGTGCCGTCACCGTACTCTACACCGACTATCTCGGCACGGGACTGTTGCCCAAGCCGCACCAGAGTCAGTTTATCCTGCCTGCGACGTTTGACGAGAAGTAGACGACGATGCGCATTGCCCTTGCCAACGCCAACTATCAGCCGAACAACTCGGGGGGTGGTAGCGCGCACATTGGGCAGTTCATCGAAAACGCCGTCGCGCTCGGTCACGAGGTAATCGCCTGGCCGAGCACGAGCCACCCCGCCGTGAAGCATATTTCGATCGGTCGATTCGCGACACCGATGGCCCTGCG